>JAATGI010000462.1 GCA_015654725.1 Rhodospirillales bacterium | reverse complement strand
AGGCCACGGCGCTTCAAGAGCCGCGCCGCGTCGGCAACGCGCAGCGCCCCCGCCGCCGCCAGCGCCGAATATTCGCCCAGGGAATGCCCGGCCACATAGGCGACCCGGCCGGCGAGATCGAAGCCGGTCTCGTGTTCCAACACCCGTACCGCCGCGAGGCTCGCCGCCATCAGCGCCGGTTGGGCGTTGGCGGTCAGGGTCAGCTCGTCCTCCGGCCCCTCGAACATGAGCCGGGACAGGCTCTGGCCCAGCGCCTCGTCGATTTCAGCGAAGGTCTCGCGCGCCGCGGGAAAGGCCGCGGCGAGTTCGCGCCCCATGCCGACGGCCTGCGCGCCTTGCCCGGGAAAGACGAATGCTCGGGTCACGCCGGAACGCTCCGCCCCGCCCTAGAACATGGTGGCGAAGGAGTCGGCGATATCCAGCGACGGGGTGTATTCATTGCATCGCGCGTCGAGATCGACGATCTGCTTGCCGTCTTCTGCGGCGAGCGTGTCGGTCTTTATCGTCCGGTAGCCCAAGGTGCAGATTTGACGCACCTTCCAATCGAGATAGGCCCGCAGCTCCGGGTCGGCGGCGGCGTTGCCCGCGGCCGGACGATCGCCGGAGACGCCGAATTGATAGCGCGCCGGATCGCGGTCCGACGGGGCGCAAGCCGCCAGGCCCAAAGCCAAAAGCAAGAGAAGCGGCAACCGGCGCATGGCAAACTCCGCGGCGGGAAACCGCCTCGCATAGCATCGCCCCGGAACGGTGTCCAGCGAAGGCGTGTATATAGGGGGTTGATAGCGTGATTCGCCTTTTTTCCGCCCTCATGCTAGCGAAATCACCCTGAAGCGAGTTGTGGCAATGGGATCATCCAACCGAAGAGGCACATCGATGGTAGCCGTTCCGCGCCGCGCCGTACTGGCCATGGCGCTGGCCCTTCCGGTCTTGGCACCGGCGTTTCGGGCCTATGCCGACGCGCCGGCCGATGCCGGCCAATTCGTCAATGGCCTGGTCAATCAAGCGCTCGGGATCCTCGCCGATCAGAAAATAACGCAAGCAGATCGCGAACGCGTCTTCACCAAGCTCCTGGCCGATAATTTCGATATTCCGCGCATTTCGCGGTTCGTGCTCGGCCGTTATTGGAGCGGCGCCAGCGATGACGACCGGCGGAAATTCATCGACACCTACCGCGACTTCGTCGTCCGCACTTATGCCGCGCGGTTCGGTTCCTATAGCGGCGAGACTTTCCATGTCTTGAGCACGCGCGCCGAGAGCGAGGAAATCAGCCTGGTCAACAGCGAGATTATCCACCCCAACGGCGATCCGCCGGCGAAAGTGGCGTGGCGCGTTCACAAGGGCGCGGACGGCTACAAGATCGTCGATGTCGATGTCGAGGGCATCAGCATGATGGTGACGCAGCGCGAGGAATTCGCGTCGGTCTTGCAACGCAGCGGCGGCACGGTCGCGTCGCTGACCCAGGCGCTGCAGCAAAAGATGCAAAGCGGCAGTTGAAGGTTTAGACCCGGGTCAAGGGCTTGTAGCGGATGCGGTGCGGCTGGTCGGCATCGGCGCCGAGGCGGCGTTTCCGGTCGGCCTCGTAATCGGCGTAATTGCCCTCGAACCAGACCGCCTGGCTGTCGCCCTCGAAGGCGAGGATGTGGGTGGCGATGCGGTCCAGAAACCAGCGGTCGTGCGTCACCACCACGGCGCAACCGGCGAAATCCAGGAGCGCCTCCTCGAGCGCGCGCAGCGTGTCGACATCGAGATCGTTGGTCGGCTCGTCGAGCAGAATGACATTGGCGCTGGTCTTGAGCATTTTCGCGAGATGCACCCGGTTGCGTTCGCCGCCCGAGAGCTGCCCCACCTTCTTCTGCTGATCGGCGCCGCGGAAATTGAACTGCGAGCAATAGGCGCGGCTCGGCATTTTGCGCCGGCCGAGATCGATCTCGTCGAGGCCGCCGGAGATTTCCTCCCACACATTCTTGTCGGCCGCCAGCGTGTCGCGCGATTGATCGACATAGCCGAGCTTGACCGTGTCGCCGACGCGGAACGTGCCGCGATCCGGCTGTTCCTGTTGCGTAATCAGGCGCAATAGCGTGGTCTTGCCGGCGCCGTTCGGGCCGATGATGCCGACAATGCCGCCGGGCGGCAGGCGAAAATCGAGCGCGTCGAACAGGAGCCGATCGCCATAGGCCTTGGCGACTTGCGACGCCTCGATCACCAGATCGCCGAGGCGCGGGCCCGGCGGCAGCACGATCTGCGCGGTCTCCGGCGCCTTTTCGCGATTGGCCGCGACCAGGGTTTCATAGGCGGAAATGCGGGCCTTGCTCTTGGCCTGGCGCGCGCGCGGGCTTTCGCGCACCCATTCGAGCTCGTGTTCGAGCGTGCGCTGGCGCGCGGCTTCCTGCTTGCCTTCCTGTTCGAGGCGTTTGCCCTTTTGCTCGAGCCAGCCGGAATAATTGCCCTCATAGGGAATGCCGCGGCCGCGATCCAATTCGAGAATCCAGCCGGCGACGTCGTCGAGGAAATAGCGGTCATGGGTGACGGTGACGACCGTGCCCGGATAATCCGCGAGAAAGCGTTCGAGCCAGGCCACCGATTCGGCGTCGAGATGGTTGGTTGGCTCGTCCAGCAGCAACAGGTCGGGCCGTTGCAACAGGAGCCGGCACAGCGCGACGCGGCGGCGCTCGCCGCCCGAGAGCTTGGTCACGTCGGCGTCGCCGGGCGGACAGCGCAGCGCATCCATCGCGATCTCGATGGTGCGCTCCAGCTCCCAGCCATTGGCGGCGTCGATCTTTTCCTGCAACTCGCCCTGCTCGGCGATCAGCGCGTTCATCTCGTCGTCGGACAATTCTTCGGCGAAACGCGCACTCACCGCCTCGAACCGCTCCAACAGCGCATGGATCGCGCCCAGCCCCTCGCGGACATTGCCGGCCACATCCTTCTTGGGATCGAGATCCGGTTCCTGCGGCAAATAGCCGACGGAAGCGCCTTCGGCCGCCCACGCCTCGCCGTTGAACTCGGTCTCGATGCCGGCCATGATCCGCAGCAGCGTCGATTTGCCGGCGCCGTT
>JAATGI010000294.1 GCA_015654725.1 Rhodospirillales bacterium | reverse complement strand
CTAGGGTCGGGACCCATAAAAGGGATTCCGTTTTGCCGCGAATTTTGATTCAAGATCTCCGACGGGAGATCGGTGATGGATCGGGATTATTTTTGGCTGACCGACAATCAGTTTGCACGTCTTGAGCCGCATCTTCCGACTGATACGCGCGGCAAGCCGCGTGTTGACGACCGTCGCGTGATCAGCGGAATCATCCATGTGCTGATGTCGGGCTCGCGTTGGAAGGATGCTCCCGCGATCTACGGTCCGCGTAAAACGCTCTACAATCGGTTCGTTCGCTGGGCTGCGAAGGGCATCTGGTCGGACATGTTCCACACTCTGGCCACGGCGGGCGGGCCGCCGGCTGAGCTGTTGATCGACTCTTCCGCGGTGAAGGCGCATCGCTGCGCCTCGGGCGGAAAAGGGGGGAACACATTCAAGCGATCGGTCGCTCGCGGGGCGGCCGCACAACCAAAATCCACGCCCTGACCGACCGCTTTTGTCGCCCCATCGCCTTCTTGCTGACCGGTGGTCAGGTGGCCGATTGCGTCGCAGCCGACACGCTGCTCGATCAAATGTCGTCAACCGAATTGCTCCACGGCGACAAAGGCTATGACACCGACGCCGTTCGCCGCAAAATCGAAGCCAAGGGTGCGGCGCCAAACATCCCGCCCAAGTCCAATCGGGTGTGGAAGAACTGCTTCTCGCCGCGTCTTTATCGCAACCGCAACGCCATCGAGCGAATGTTTGGTCGCCTCAAAGATTTCCGCAGAGTCGCAACCCGCTACGATCGCCTCGCCCAAAACTTCCTCGCCGCCGTCTGCATCGCCGCCACAATCTGCTACTGGTTATGAGTCCCGACCCTAGACCGACAATTCGGCTTAAATCGAGCGGCCCGGCCTTGCGCCGGGCCGTTTTTCTTTGCCGCCTTTAAATCATTATTTAATGCTGCCCCGTTGCACCGCCGGTTCCGGCGCATCATTCTTCGTGGCCGCGGACGCCGAAGCGGAGGATTTCGGTGCGGGCGAGACGAGCGGGGCGCATCGGCGACCCGTCGTCGCTCATGCCGGCCGCTCTGCGGATCGTCGGCGGAGAGAGACATGGAGTCTCATGCGGTGGAAATGGCGCGCCCAATGGCCTCGCGTGGCGCGAAGATTCTTCTGATCGAGGACGATGTCGAGGCCTGCGACGAGATCGGCGAGGATTTGCGCGGGCGCGGCTATGCGGTCGACGTTGCGGGCACCGGGACCGCAGGGTTGACGGCCGCGAGGTCGGGCGTCTTCGATCTCCTAATCGTCGATCGCATGTTGCCGGAACTCGACGGGCTCGCCGTGATCGAGATCTTGCGGCGCGAACAGTCGCGCGTTCCTGTCCTGGTGCTAAGCGCGCTCGGTGCAGTGGACGACCGCATCGTCGGCCTCAAATCGGGCGGCGACGACTATCTGACCAAACCGTTCGCGCTTGGCGAATTGGCGGCGCGGATCGAGGCCTTGCTTCGGCGCCCGGTCGAGACTCGGTCGACTGTTTTGCGGATCGGCCCGCTTTCGCTCGATTTGATCGAGCGCAAGGCGAAGCGCGACGGACGCACCATCGAGCTGCTGCCGCGTGAATTCAAACTCTTGGAATATCTGATGCGGCGGCCTGATCAGGTGGTCACCCGCGACATGCTCTTGGAGGATGTCTGGCATTATCGCTTCCTGCCGCAGACCAATCTGGTTGACGTCCATGTCGGCAAGTTGCGGCGCAAGATCGACGCGCCCGGCGAGACCCCGTTGCTGCGGGGCGTCCGCGGCGCCGGATTCATCCTGGTGTCCGGCACGGGCGAGAGCGTCCCCGGCGCGCAAAATATCAAGAGCTGATCGGCGCGCCGCCAACGTGCTTGGCCAGAGCGTGCGCGCGCCCGACATTCTCCGAACCCCGGCCTTTCGCATCGCCGGCATTTCAGTTGCCATCCTGCTGATCGGCATCCTCCTGCTGTTCGCCTTCATTTATTGGGAGACAGCGATCTACGAAACCGGCGAGATGGACCGCTTTCTCGAACGCCAGATCGGCGCGATGGCCCAGAGCGACCCTGTCAATTTGGTGAATTCGGTCACGCAGCGCCAGCCGACATCGGGAACGGCGTATGCCGCCCTGTTCGATGCGGCGCGCCAGCCGGTGGCGGGGAATCTCGCGAGCTTCCCCGCCAGCCTCGCCATCGACGGACGCGCGCACGCCGCGTCGATCGGCGTCGACCGGCAAGTTCGTGCCGCCGCGGCGATCTTGCCGGACGGGCGAATTCTCGTGATCGCGCGCGACGTCAGCGAGTTGAGCCAATTGCAACAGGTGGTGCTGCGGGCCTTGGTGCTGGGCGTGTTTCCCGCGCTCGCGCTCGCCTTGGCCGCGGGCGCGCTGTTAAGCTGGCGCGCCGTGCGCCGCGTGCGCACCGTGCAGCGGGCGGTAGCGCGAATTCTCGACGGCAATCTGAGCGAGCGGCTGCCGACGCGAGGCACGGTCGACGATTTCGACCGGCTCGCGCTGGCCGTCAACCGAATGTTGGACGAAATCGTGCGGCTCTTGGATGAGATCAAGGGGGTCGGCGACAACATCGCGCACGATCTGCGCACGCCGCTGACCCGCATGCGCGCCCGCCTCGAACGCGGGCGCGAATCAGCCCGCTCCCAAGAGGCTTTGGAAGAGGCCGTCGGCAACGCGATCGGCGCCCTCGACCAATCGTTGGGAATCATCACCGCGCTGCTGCGCATCACCGAGCTCGAAGACGGCCGCCGGCGCGCTGCTTTCCGTGAGGTCGAGCTGTCGCGGATCGTGCGCGACGTGGCCGAACTTTACGAACCGATCGCGGAGGCGGCTCGGGTCACGCTCGCGATGCAAGCGCGCCAACCGTGCGTCATTCAAGGCGATCGCGAGCTGTTGTTTGAAGCCGTCGCCAATGTGGTCGACAACGCGATCAAATTCGCGCCGCCCGACAGCACAGTAGAAATCGCCGTCATCGACGGCGAGGCTGGGTCGATCGTCCGCGTCGTCGACCATGGGCCCGGCATCCCACCGGATCAGCGCGAGGCGGTGCTGAAACGTTTCTATCGCGGCGACAAGAGTCGGCATATGCCAGGCAGCGGCCTCGGCCTCGGCATCGTCAACGCGATCGTGAACCTACATCATTTTCGCATCGCCATCGGCGATGCCGCGCCCGGTTGCGTTTTCGATCTGATCTGCGCGCCGATATCGGAGGAGCGATCCACTGTTAAATAAAACATTAGAAAAAGCGGCTTGTTCCCGGTGGTCTAGTCACGCCACGTTCGCCCTCGATCGGGGCCGGCGCAGCGCCCTAGGATAACCCCGTGTCGCTCGTCGCCTATGTCCTGAAGCGGCCCTATACCGTGTTCGCCGCGCTGCTGCTGATTTTGCTGCTCGGCGCGGGCGCGGCCACGCGCATGCCGATTGATATTTTTCCGGAGATCGATATTCCGGTGGTCGCCGTTGTCTGGTCATACCGCGGCATGAGTCCGGAGGACATGCAGAACCGCATCCTGACGCTGCACGAGCGCTCACTCGCCTCGCTCGTCGACGACATTTCCCGGATCGAGGCGACGAGTTACGAAGGCATCGGCATCGAAAAAATCTACTTGCACCAGGGCGCGGATGTCACCCGCGCGATCACGCAGCTCGCCTCGAGCGCGCTCATCGTGCTCAAATACATGCCGCGCAACATCACGCCGCCCCTGGTGCTGCGCTACAGCGCCACCGACGTGCCGATCATCGATCTGAGCCTCGCCAGCGATTCGCTGACGGATACCGCGCTCAACGATCTCGGCCAGAACGTGATCCGGCCCGATCTCGCCTATGTCCATGGCGCCGAAGTGCCACAGCCCTATGGCGGCAAGCCGCGCGAGGTCATGGTTGATCTCAATGAGCAAGCGCTTCAAGCGCGCGGCCTGTCGCCGACCGAGGTGGCCGACGCATTGAGTCGCCAGAACGTGATCGTCCCGGCGGGCGACGTGAAGATCGGCGCCAAGGACTATTTTTTGGCGATGAACGCCAGCCCGGATGCCATCGCGACCATCGGCAATTTCCCGATCAAGGAAGTGAACGGCCGGATGGTGTTTCTGCGTGACGTGGCGCATGTTCATGACGGCTATCAAATCCAGACCAATTCGGTCGCGGTCAACGGCCGGCCGGGCGCGTTGATGACAATCCTCAAGACCGGCGGCGTCTCGACGCTCGCGGTGATCGACGGCGTCAAGGACGCGCTGCCCTATATCGAGACGCTTCTGCCCAAGGGCGTCACGGTCAAGGCCCTGTTCGACCAATCGATCTTCGTCAAGGCCGCGCTCGACAGCGTAGTCACCGCAGGCGCCCTGGCGGCGGGCCTGACCGCGCTGATGATTCTTACGTTCTTGGGCAATTGGCGCCTTACCGTCATTATTCTCGCGTCGATCCCCCTCTCGATCGTGACCGCGATTCTGGTGCTCTATGTCGGCGGCGAGACGCTCAACACGATGACGCTGGGCGGCTTCGCGCTCGCGGTCGGCATCCTCGTCGATAACGCGACGGTCGTGATCGAGAATATCGAACGTCACGTCCGCCAGGGCGAAGCCCTGACAACCGCCATCATCGACGGCGCGGGCGAGGTCGCCACGCCGACGATGCTGTCGACCTTGTGCATCTGCATCGTCTTCATCCCGGTGTTTTTGCTGGAGGGCACGGCGAAATATCTGTTCTCGCCCATGTCGCTGGCGGTGTGTGTCGCGTTGATGGCGAGCCTTGCCTTATCCTTCACCCTGGTACCCGTGCTGTTCAAATCCCTGATTGGAACGACCAAAGAAGCGCGGATCGAGGAGCGCGATCTTGATCGGCCGCTCCCTAATCACAATTTTTTCAATCGGCTGCATTTCGGTTTCGAGCGCAGTTTCGACCGCATGCGCGAGGGCTACCGCGACGGCACGGCCTGGGCGGTGTCGCGGCCGTGGCAGACGATTTTGTTCTTCGGCGTGCTGATGTTGTGTTCGCTCGCACTGTTTCCCCGCCTCGGCCGCGACTTCTTTCCCGATGTCGATGCCGGTCAAATGCTGCTTCACGTCCGCGCGCCGCCGGGCACGCGCATCGAACGCACCCAGGAATATTTCGCCCAGGTCGAAGCCGCGATACGCAAAATCGTCGGCGACGATCAGATCGACGTCATGCTCGACAATATCGGCCTGCCCTACAGCGGGATCAATCGCGCCTTGAGCTATTCGGCCACGGTGGGCCCGATGGATGGCGACGTTCTGATTTCGCTGAAACAAGACCACACCCCGACCGCCGCCCATGTCGCCGATCTACGCCGGGAGCTGCCGAAAATGTTTCCGGAACTGACCTTCTTCTTCGAGCCGGCGGATATCGTCGATCAGGTGCTGAATTTCGGCAGGCCGGCGCCGATCGACGTGCGCGTTTCCGGTCCCGACAACGACAAGGCCTACGCCCTATCGGCGAAGATCGCGCGCGATTTGAAATCGGTGCCGGGCGTCGTCGATTCGTACATCTTCCAGGTCCCCGACGCGCCCGCCCTGACCACGGATGTCGACCGGACCTTGGCGCAGGAAATGGGGCTCGACGAGCTGGCGACAGCCAATGACATGCTGGTCGCCACGACTTCAAGCATTCAGACGGCGCCGAATTTCTGGGTCGATCCCAAGACCGGGGTCAGTTATCCGCTGGTGGTTCAGCTCCCGACTTATCGAATCAATTCGATGCAAGATCTGTGGCGCATGCCGTTGACCGTAGGCGGCGGTGGTCAAAGCCAACTCTTAATGGATGTCGCCCGCTTCGGCCGCGGCAAGGTGCCGATGGCGGTGTCGCAGCTCAACATTCGCCCGGTCTTCGACGTCGAGGCCAATGTCCAGGGTACCGATCTGCAACGCGCCGCCGACGGCATCGACCAGGTGCTGGCCGCCGACCGGCCTGGGGCGTCGTCCGCGACCACAGTGACTTTAAGCGGCCAGATCGAGACCATGCGCGACAGTTATAACGGTTTGTTCGGCGGCATGATCTTCGCCGTGATCTTGATCTATCTGTTCTTGGTCATCAATTTTCAAAGCTGGATCGATCCGCTCGTCGTGCTTCTGGCGGTGCCGTTCGCTCTGGGCGGCGTGATGTGGATGCTATTCGTGACCGGAACGCATCTGAGCGTGCCGGCGCTGATGGGCACGTTGATGTGCATCGGCCTGACCACCGCGAACAGCATTCTGGTCGTCACCTTCGCCAACCAACGGATGCGGGCGGGCGACGAGCCGGCGACGGCCGCCGTGGTCGCGGGCTATACCAGGCTGCGTCCGGTGCTAATGACCGCGGGCGCCATGATCCTCGGCATGATTCCGATGGCGTTGGGTATCGGCGAGGGCGGCGAACAGAATGCCCCCCTGGGCCGCGCGGTGATCGGCGGCTTGCTCTTTGCCACCTTCGCCACCTTGATCTTCGTCCCTACCATGTACCGGCTTGTGCACCGTGGCGCCGCGCCCAGGCGCGCCGCGATCGGGGAGGACCAACTTGCGACACCCTGACAACGCGCCCATCGCCCGCGCCGCCAAGCCGGGCGACGACCCGGCGCGCAAGCCGACCAGCTACGGGCCGCGAACCGGACGCCGTCTGCAAATCGCCGCGGCTATGGTCGCGATTGTGTTGCTAGCCGCGTTCTTCGTCGTCCGTTACGTCAGGGGCGCGGTGGAAAACGAATTGGCGTGGGACACCAAGGAACAGGCGTCGCAGCCGCCGGCGGTGGTAGTCGTTACCGCAAGCGAGGCGCCGTCAACCGCGTCGCTGACGCTGCCGGGCAATACCGCCGCGTGGTACGAGAGCACGATCTACGCACGGGTGAGCGGTTATGTCGCCAAATGGTCCGTCGATATCGGCGACCCGGTGGAAAAAGGGCAGGTCCTCGCCACGATCGAGACGCCGGATCTCGACGCCGAACTCGCCGGCGCCGAGGCCAAGCTCAAATCGGCCGAAGCGGATGTTCATGTCCGCGAGGCCCAGGCCATTTTCGCCAAGACCACCTATGAACGCTGGCGCGATTCGCCCAAGGGCGTGGTGTCGGAACAGGAGCGCGACGCCAAGAAGGCCGATGACGACAGCGCCGCCGCCCAACTCAATGCCGCGCTCGCCAATGTCAACGCCGACCGGGGCGATGTCGACCGGCTGACCGCGCTGTCGCAATTCAAACAGGTCACGGCGCCCTATGACGGCACTATCACCGAGCGGCGCATCGATATCGGCAATCTCGTCACCGCCGGCAGCAACAGCGGTACGACCTCGCTCTATCGCATGTCGCAGGACGACCCGATGCGCGTCTTCGTCGACGTGCCGCAAAGCGCCGCCGCTGATATGACGCCGGGCGTGCCCGCCGCGGTCGCCGTGAACGGCATGCCGGACCATCTTTTTGACGGCGCGATCGTTCGCACCGCCAGGGCGCTCGATCCTAAATCGCGCACCTTACGGGTCGAGGTTGATATCCCCAACCGGAACCTGCTCTTGGTTCCCGGCCTTTATGTCGCGGTGAATTTTCAACTGAAAGCCAAGGGCGTGGTCGAAGTCCCGGCCGCAGCGATGATCTTCCGCTCAAGCGGACCGCAAGTCGCCACGGTTGGCGAGGACGGCACCGTCAAATTCCACGATGTCGAGATCGCCCGCGACGACGGCAATGTGGTCGAGCTTGCCAGCGGCGTTTCGCCCGACGACAAGGTCGTGCTCAATATCAGCAATCAAGTCGCCGATGGCGAAAAGGTTGCCGCCACTGTGTCGAACCAAGGGCTCGCCGCCGCGCCGCCTGATCGGCCCACGCCCTGATCGACGCGCCGGGATGATGCGAACCATTCTGCTCGGCACGGCGGTCGCGATCTCGCTCGCCGGCTGCACCGTGGGACCCGATTATAAACCGCCCGACACTGCCATGCCGGCCGCCTTTACCGACGCGGCGGCACTGAGCGGCGCCATGGAATCCGCATCCAAACCGGGGCGGCCGCCGGCGAAGCGGAAACCCAACACCGCCGCGGTCGATCCGACCCGGTGGTGGCGCGCGCTCGGCGATCATGAATTGGACGCGCTGGTCGAGCGTGCCATCTCGGGCAATCTCGATCTCGACATCGCCCTAAATCGTTTGCAGGAAGCACGGACCCAGGAAGAAGTGGTCATGGGCCTATCGTTGCCGTCCGCCGATGCGGCCGGCGCGGCCGGCAGAGGCAATGGTAGCGACGTGACGCGCGGCCGCGTACCGTCGGTCCTGACCTCGGCCAGCAACACCAAGGGGCTAACGCAGATCAATCAGATCGTCGGCTTCGATGCCGGCTGGGAGCTCGATGTTTTCGGCAAGTTCCGGCGCGAACGGGAAGCGGCCGGCTACGACACCGAGGCGGCGGCGGCGGCGCACAACGCGGTGCTGATTGTCGTGATCGGCGACGTGGTGCGCGCCTATGTCGATCTGCGCGGCCTGCAGACCCGGCTGGCGATCCTGCGCCAGAATATCGATGGCGATACCCATACGCTCGATGTGGTGCGAACCCGGTTCGAGCGCGGCCTGACCAACGAACTCGACGTCACCCTGGCGCAACGCGAACTGGCGACGTTGCAAGCGACCGCCGCGCCGCTGGCGGCGCGGATCCAAGCGTCGCAATATGCCATCGCGGTGCTGCTGGGCTGGATGCCGCAGGAGTTGGCCGCGGAGCTGGGGAAGCCGGAGATGATCCCGGCGCTACCAGAAAAAATCGCGCCGGGCCTGCCGCTCGATTTGTTGCGGCAACGGCCCGATATTCGCGAGGCCGAGCGCGAAGTGGCGGCGGCAACCGCGCGGATCGGCGTCGCCACCGCCGATCTCTTCCCGCATCTGGTGCTGACCAGCGCGGTCGGGGCGCAGGGCCAGGGTCTCGGCGTCAGCCCGGCCGTCGGCGCCTTCATCTGGTCGGCCGGGCCGTCGGCCTATTGGAACGTACTGGATTTCGGCACACTGGACGCCCTGGTGGATATCGCCGATTTACAGGCCCACGAGCAATTGCTCGCTTATCGGCAAACCGTGCTCGACGCGGTGCGCGAGGTCGATGACGACATCGCCGATTTCACCGCCCAGCAGGACAGCTTGCGCCGCCTGAACGCTGCAATCGATGCCAGCGCCAGCGCGGTTACCCTCGCGCGGCAGCGTTACGATCGCGGCCTGACGGATTTTCTCAACGTGCTCGACGCCGAACGGCAGCAATACGATCTCGAAGATCAATACGCGGCGGCGCAGAACACCGCCGCCGACGATTTCGCCGCGCTCTACAAGGCGCTCGGCGGCGGCTGGGAGGATTATCAAACCATCCCGCCGATCCGCCAACCCCAGCCAGCCATCATCGCCGCATTCCAAAGGTTGCTGGAAAAGCCATAACCCTGAAGTCTAGCTTTAGAGAT
>JAATGI010000455.1 GCA_015654725.1 Rhodospirillales bacterium | reverse complement strand
GAGAACACGACGATGCGGCGGACGTTGAAGCAGGCCTGGACGACGTGGCGGCTGCGCTCGGTCATGGTGCCGATCGGGATGTTCTCATAGCTCTTCTTGGCGGCCTCAAGCCCGATCACGTTGGTCGGCGGCTTCACTTTGATGATATGGGCGCCCAGCAGCGCCGCCATATGGGCGGCATAGGCGCAGATATCGACCGCGGTCTCGCCCGCTTTGGAGAGATTGCCGCCGCGCGGATAGGACCAGATCACCACCGCGAGGCCGTGCGATTTGGCCTCGCGCGCCATCGCGGCGATCTCCTCCATGAGATCGTAGGCGGCGTCGGAGCCGGGATAGATCGTGAAGCCGATGGCGGAGCAGCCGAGCCGCAGCGCATCCTTGACGCCGGCGGTCGTGGCTTGCGACGGCGCCTCCTTGGCGCGCGACAAGCTATTGGCGGAATTGCACTTCAAGATCAGCGGTATGGCGCCGGCGAAGGTGCTCGCCCCTCCTTCGATGAAGCCCAGCGGCGCGGCATAGGCCGACAGCCCGGCATCGATCGCGAGCTTGAAGTGGTAATGCGGATCGTAGGCCGGCGGGTTGGGCGCGAAGCTGCGCGCCGGGCCGTGCTCCATGCCTTGATCGACCGGCAGGATCAGCAGCTTGCCGGTGCCGCCGAGCCGTCCCTGCATCAGGATGCGGGCAAGATTCGCCTTGGTCCCCGGATTGTCGCTCTCGTAATGGCCGAGAATGGTCCTGACGGCGGCGGTGAGTTCCATGCGGCGAACCTCCAACGCGGATATAGCAGAGCGGCGGGCGTGCCTCAATCCGGAGCCAGAAAGGCGCGGCACGCGGCGGGCGCATCACGCTGGTCCAAAAGATCGAGCTTGCCGAAGACGGCATCGCCCTCGACCGATGCGCCGATCTGGCCGGCGATATCGTCGAGCCGCTTGCGCGTATCTTCCGGGCCGGTGAAACCAACAAGCTTGAAGCCGCAGCGCAACGCCGCCAGCACCGTGCCCGGCTCGTCGGCGCAGTCGAGCACCGACGTCACCTCGGCGCTTGTCCCTGCCCGTGCTTCATCGATCAACGCCTTGAACCAGAGCGGACCCATGAAACTCGCCATGCCGCGCGCGCTCATCAGCATGACGGGAAGTCCCAGGGAAGCGGCGACATCAATCGCTGTCCTCGCCTGTGCCGGCGAATAGACGATGATGCGTTTGTCGCGCAAACGCTACGCAGCCAACTTGCCCACGAGCGCCGCCGCCTCGACCATGCGGTTGGAGAAGCCCCATTCATTATCGTACCAGGCCAGAACGCGCGCGAAGCGCTTGCCCAGCACCACGGTCTGAGTCGTGTCGAAAATCGCGCTGTGCGGATCGTGGGTGAAATCGACCGAGACCAGCGGCTCGCTATTGACGGCAAGGATGCCCTTGAAGCGCGCCGCGCTCGCCGCCTCGGTCATCAGCCGGTTGATCGCGTCCTTGTCGGTGTCGCGGGCGGCCGTGAAGGCGAAATCGATCAGCGAGACATCGGCCGTCGGCACGCGGATCGAGGTGCCGTCAAGCCTGCCTTGCAGCGCCGGCAGCACCAGGCCCAAAGCCCGCGCGGCCCCGGTCGAGGTCGGGATCATGGCCAAGGCCGCGGCCCGCGCGCGCCGCAAGTCTGGATGAAGCGTGTCCACGGTGCTTTGATCGCCGGTATAGGAATGGATCGTGGTCATAAAGCCATGCTCGATGCCGACGCCTTCGTTCAGCACATAAGCGACGGGCGCGAGGCAATTGGTCGTGCAGGAGCCGTTCGAAATCACGGCATGCGACGGCTTCAACTGGTCGCTGTTGACGCCCATCACCAGCGTGAAATCGACGCCGTCCGCGGGCGCGGAGACGATGACGCGCTTGGCGCCGGCCTCGAGATGCTTGGCCGCGGCCTCGCGCTTGGTGAAAAGCCCGGTGCACTCGAGCGCGACATCGACCTTGAGTTCCTTCCAGGGCAGCTTGGCCGGATCGCGCTCCGCCAGCACGCGAATCGCGCCGTGGCCGAGATCGAGCGAATTCTCGCCGGTCTTGACCGTGCCGGGGAATTTTCCATGGACGCTGTCATAGCGCAGGAGATGCGCGTTGGCCGCGACCGAGCCCAAATCGTTGATCGCGACCACCTGCACATCGTCGCGCTTCGCCTCGTGGGCCGCGCGCAACACCAGCCGCCCGATGCGGCCGAAACCGTTGATCGCCACGCGCACGGTCATGCCGCCGTTCCCTTTTCGACCAGTGCTACCGCCGCCGCCGCGACGGCCTCGGCGGTGATGCCGAAATGGCGGAACAAATCTTCCGCCGGGGCCGAAGCGCCGAAACTTTTCATGCCGATGAAATTACCGCTCGATCCGACATAACGTTCCCAGCCGAAAGAAGCCGCGGCTTCGACCGCGAGGCGCGGCGCCGAGCCCAGAACCGCCTCGCGGTAAGACGCCTCTTGCGCCTCGAACAATTCCCAGCACGGCATCGACACCAAGGCGGCGCGAATGCCGCGTTCCGCCAATAGGACGCGCGCCGCCATCGCCAACGACACTTCCGAGCCGGTGGCGAGCAGCGTCATCTGGCGCGGTCCCTGGGCCTCCGCGACGACATAGGCGCCGCGGGCGGAGCGGTTTTCTTCGGCGTCGCCGCGGATCGTGGGCAGGCCCTGACGCGTCAGCGCTAACACCGACGGCCCGTCGTGCCGCGTCAACGCCAATTCCCAACATTCCGCGGTCTCGACCGCGTCGGCGGGACGGAAGACATGAAGGTTGGGAATGGCGCGCAGACTCGCCAACTGCTCGACCGGCTGATGGGTCGGGCCATCCTCGCCGACGCCGATCGAATCATGGGTCAGAAGATAAATCACGCGTTGCTTCATCAAGGCGGCGAGCCGCAATGACGGGCGCAAATAGTCGGCGAAGATCAGGAACGTGCCGCCATAGGGCACGATCCCGCCATGCAGCGCCAAGCCGTTCATCGCCGCCGCCATGCCATGCTCGCGCACGCCGTAATGAATATAGGTGCCGGCGTAATCGGGCGCGGCGACGAGCTTCTGATTTTTCGCCTTGGTGTTGTTGGAGCCGGTGAGATCGGCCGAGCCGCCGACCAGCGTCGGGATCGCGGGCGTCAGCGCATCGAGGACCGTGCCCGAGGCCTGGCGCGTCGCCATCTTGGCGCTGTCGGCGGCGAATTTGGCCTTCACGCCGGCGAGCGCCTCGCGCCAGCCGCTCTTGAGCACGCCGGTGGTGCGATGCTCGAACACGGTGCGCTCGCCCTGGCTAACTTTCGCCATGCGCTCGTTCCAGGCGGCATGCGCCGCGGCGCCGCGCGACCCTACCGCGCGCCACCAATGCGCCACGTCATCGGGGATGACGAAGGGCGGATATTCCCAACCCAAGCGCTTACGCGCGCCGGTGATTTCCTCAGGCCCCAGCGGCGCGCCATGAGCGGCGGCGGTGCCGGCTTTTTTCGGCGCGCCAAAAGCAATGGTGGTGCGGCAGGCAATCAGCGACGGCAGCGGCGTGCGCCGAGCATGTTCGATGGCGGCGGCGACGGCATCGGTATCGTGGCCATCGACCGCGACCGCGTCCCAGCCGCTCGCGGTGAAGCGTTCGAGCTGATTGTCGGAGGTGGCGAGCTCGGTCGCGCCGTCGATCGAGATGCTGTTGTCGTCCCACAGCACGATCAGCTTACCGAGTTGCAAATGCCCGGCGAGCGAGATCGCCTCCTGGCTCAAGCCCTCCATCAAACAGCCGTCGCCGGCGATGACATAGGTGTGGTGATCGATCAGATCGGCGCCGAACCGCGCCGCCACGATGCGTTCGGCGAGCGCCATGCCGACGGCATTGCCGAGACCCTGCGCCAGCGGTCCGGTCGTGGTCTCGATGCCTTGCGACAGCTCGTATTCGGGATGGCCCGGCGTGGCGCTGCCGAACTGGCGGAAGCGCTTGATCTCCGCCATCGTCATGGCTTCGTAGCCGGTCAAATGCAGCAGCGCGTACAGCAGCATCGAGCCGTGTCCCGCCGAGAGGATGAAACGGTCGCGATCGGGCCAGGCCGGATCGGCGGGATCGAATTTGAGAAAGCGGCTCCATAACACGGTCGCGACATCGGCCATGCCCATCGGCATGCCGGGATGGCCGCTCTTGGCCTGCTCGACCGCGTCCATGGCGAGGGCGCGGATGGCGTCGGCCATGCGGCGCAGGGTCGGATCGCCCGGCGCGGGCAGCGGTTTTGGCTCGGAAGCGGGCGGGGCTGCGGACAAGGTAGCGGTCATGATCGCGATGACATGGGACAATTATATGGGAATGGCCGCACCTTGCCGACGCGCCCCCATCGCGTCAACTGGCTAGGTTTTCTTGGCGAACGAAGTTCGCTTAGAAAACCTGCCACCCCCGCGTAGGCGGGGGCCCAGGGGTCCCCGCCTACGCGGCGATTCGCCGGTGGCGCGCTTGAGGCGCCAACGCTTTGGCTCTATCGTCCGCGCCTCTTGCCGCGTGATGGGGCGTAGCCAAGTGGTAAGGCAGTGGATTTTGATTCCACCATTCCCAGGTTCGAATCCTGGCGCCCCAGCCAGCCAGTCTGGTCATTTGCAGATTCTCTACGCGATGCCGCGAAAAGCCCACCAAATAGGAGCTGAACTCCTGACCACCGCTCATGGCTCTTAGGCGGACTCCAGCTAATCTAGCCATAGGCCTCGTGCGCGCGCAGTCGAAGCGGGCGAGCGCTCCGTTACAGCGGGAAGGCGAGCAGCGTGTCGATGCGCTTGCTGTCGAGAACGACGATCCGGCGTTGCAGGGTCCAGCCTTCGCCGATGCGGCGGAACTGGTCGCGGTAGCGGCCGGCGGCGAAGATCGACATCTCGCCGCCCTGCATGGTGCGGACGACCAGAAAGCTGGCGGTGGCCTCCAGCAGTTCGCCCTGTCTCGCGCCCAGCTTCAGGCAGGAGATTTGGTGGCTATAGCGCTGTGGCTCGTAGATATTGGCCTGACGCAGCGAGACGACCCGGTCGCGCAGCATGTTCCGCGAATTGGCGTAGATCAGCCCCAAGGGCCGGTTTGCCGCCAGGTTTTCCGCGGTCGTGATCCGGTAAAGACAGTCCTCCGCGAAGAAATCCGGCCAACGCTCCAAGGCGTCGTCGTCGATGCAGCCGGCATAGTCGGCGTTGAAAGCGTCGATCTCGAGGCGAAGCAGCAGATTTTCCGTCGCTTGCATCTCAGAGACCCATCTGCGCGCGGTAGGCGTGCCAGAAGCCGCGGACCGAGGCTTCGGTCGCGCGGCTCGTGGTGGAGCCGTGGCCGTCGCCGCCCATGTCCAGCACAGCGCACGCCGCTTCCGAGCCCTTGATGGCGCGCTGGATGAAGCCGGTGACCGCGCCGTCCTCCATCGAGATGTAGCCGGCCGGTCCGCTGAGATTGGCCTGCAGCAGGCGTCGTTCCGTCATGGCGGGATCGTCGTCCTCGAGACCGAGATAGAGCCAGACCAGCTCCGCCGCGTCGGGTCCCTTCGGCACCACGATTCCGGCGGCGATGCTGTTGTTGATCTGATGCAGCACGAAGTTCGGGAACAGCGACAGGATTTGCACGGTAATGCCGTCGCCGAATTCGTCGACATGCCGCAGCAGGCGCGCGTCCTCGAGCTGAAAGCCCGATTGGTTCGAGCGCAACCCGTCATAATCCTTGTTGCCCTCGGCGGTCGACGCCGAACCGCGCGAGTAGCTCGCGTGATGACCGCCGGTCTCGCCGATTACGATGCCGCCTTCAGCGGAAAGCCGCGTCATGCCGAATGTGCCATAGAACAGATGCAACAGGCTCGCATGGTAGGTGTCGCGGACATTTTCGGCGTAGAGCTTCCAATTGTTGTGCAACGCCTGCGTCACCGAGCCAAGCACCTTGGGCCTGCCATGCAGAACCCGGCGAATTCGGGCGCCGATCTCGGGCCCGATATAATCGCCAAGTTCCGGCGCCTCGTCCGAGAGGGAGCCGAAGATGAGGCCGCAAACGGTCCCGATGCGAAGCTTTCGCAGGCCGTGCTCCTCGCGGCGGAAACGATCCGGCATGCCGCCTTCGCCGCGCGCGCCGCGCTGAAACGCGACGCCGGTCAAATTGCCCTCGAGATCGAAACTCCAAGCGTGATAGACGCAGGTCAGCTTGGTCGCGGTTCCCCGCTCCTTGATACAGACGAGATTGCCGCGATGCGAACAGCGGTTGACGAAGCCGTTGATCCGCGCGGCATCGACGCGCGCGACGATGACAGGTGTTTCGCCGATATAGGTGGTCTTGTAGTCGCCGGGATTCGGGATCTCGTCGTCCAGCCCGAGGAAATGCCAGCTCGGCCCGTGGAAGATGCGCGCGAGTTCGCGCCGGTAAAGATCGGGATCGGAAAAGGCCGCGAACGGCACGCGCGTATTGCCCGGCCCGGGAAATTGGACGGATGCCGGCGAATTCCGCCCGGTGTTGGCGTCGGGATACCGAGATGACATCGACGTTCTCCCCGCGATCTCGTCCGCGCGGGCGCGGATCGATCTCACGCCGCTCACGGCGGCTTACCCGTCGCCATCATCGACGAGGCCGAATACGTGCGTCAATCGGCGCGCGCCCGGATGGCTCAACCCGGCACCTTATCGAGTGCGTACGACACTTCATCTCCCGTCGGGAGGCCGTGCCAATCGACCGTTTTGGGGACGACGCCGGCAAAGGAGCGGATATCGCGCTGGGGCACGCGCGGTTCCGTTAGGCCGATCACGTCGCCGCCGGTTGCGAAGGCGCGCGCGGCGCGCACCATGATGCGGCGGAACTGCGCCACGGCAACGTCGCTCGAACCCAGCCGCTCTTGCGATCGATCCGCGATCGGCCCCATCGTTTCCCACATCACGATGTCCTGGTTGGGGATGCCGCGAATCCCGGTGAAGCTGCCCAGCTTCATGGCCTGGCGATCCTGAAGATATCCGTTTTCCAGCGTCCGCCGGTTCCGGTACTGGTCGTCGAGATCGATGCCGACCTGAGCGCCGCAGTATTTCCGCCATGCCTCTTGGTCCGGCGCCGTCCCGGCATCGCTCCACGCAATGAAGTAGAACATGGTGTGGGTATCGTCCATCGGCGCGGTCAGCTGGACCACGCCGTGGCGCGGGTTGGGCGGGATCAGCACCGTCAACGGCGCGATGAATGCCGTGATCCTGACATAGTCATGGGTCTCGGGATCGACGGTGGGGCGCCGGATCGCCGCGTAGCGAAGGCCGTAGGAAGTCGGGTCGAACTCAAGGCGTGGCGAGGTATCCGTCGATGGGCGGAGCAATTTCTCGAAGGTCTCGTCGGCGCCGCCCGGCGTTCCCGTGCGTATTTCCGAGGAATGCAGGCTCGAACTGTGCGCCGAATCGATCGCGCCCTCCAGAATCTGCGCCCAATTGCAAGAGACCTGAATTTTGACAATGCTCACCTTGGTCCGCGGCGAGCGAACCCATGCCGGCGCCTGAAAATCCGTCATCGCGTCGCGGGGTCCCATATAGACCCACACCAGGCCGCCGTTCTCTTGCGCCGGATAAGATTTGACGCGGATGCGCTCGGTCACGCGGCTGCCTTGTGGCTCGGACGCGGCTTCGACGACATTGCCGTCCACATCCATCTTCCAGCCGTGATAGAGGCAGCGCAGCCCGCATTCTTCGTTGCGGCCAAAGGCGAGCGACGCGCGGCGATGCGGACAGTGCTCGTCAAGGACTCCAAGCCGTCCGCGGCTGTCGCGGAACACCACCAGGTCTTCCCCCAACAGCCGCACCCGCCGCGGCGCGCCGTCCGGTTCGGCGACTTCCTCCGACATGCAGGCCGGAAGCCAGTGTCGGCGCATGAGCTGCCCCATCGGGGCGTTGCCTTCGACGCGGCACAGAATGTCATTGTCCTCGGCGGACAGCATGGCTGACCTTCTCCCGGGCTGGCGTTGACATTAGACCTCTAAGCTAAGGGGGCCGCCCGCGCAAGGCGAGCCGGCAGATTGGACGGACAGCAAAAATGCGGTACGCTTCGATCGCTAAAAAATCGTCCTGTGCGCGACGGCCTCAAAAAAAGAGACGCTAGACGCAGCGGAGAGCTAAATCGGTCGCCGCCGTCACTCTGATCCCGATCTCATCGGCGACGCTGCT
>JAATGI010000097.1 GCA_015654725.1 Rhodospirillales bacterium | reverse complement strand
CGCATCGACGCCTTCCTGGTCGCGGCGGTCGCCGACCGGCCGGACGCGGTGCATCTCACCATCGCCGGCGACCCGGCGCTGGGCGCCGCCGCCGCCGTCGCGCGCCGCGCGGTGGCGCTGGGCGTGCGCAACGACAAGATCGAGTTCGCGCCGCCGGCCGCCCGTGGCGGTCCCGGCCCAAGGCTCGAGCTGATCGCCCAGGTCTATGTCGCGGTGCTGCCCAACTGCCCGATCACCGGGCATCTCGACACCATCGACGGCGACAACAAGCTCAATAGCGATTGGGGCTGCCCGACCACCGCGGATCTCGAACTGATGGTCGCCGATCCGCGCGATCTGGTGCAGGGCGAGAGCGGCGGGGAAACCGACAGCATTCTGACCACGGCGGCGATTACCCGGCTGCAGACCGACAAGGTGAAGAAAATGGACACCCTCAGTACGTCGTCGGCCTCGACCTCGAGCGGCGGCCAGTGAATTTCGCCGCGCTGCCGACGGCGAAACGCGCGCCCAGCGACGCGGCGCACGGCACCGGCGCCTCGCGCGAGCGGTTCACCGCGTTTCTCGCCGACGAGGCGAGCGAACAGGCGGTGCGGCAATGCGTCCTCGAAATGGCGCTGCCCAACAGCTCGGTCCATCGCGGGAATATCGCGCGGGTGGTCACGCATTTGCAGTCGGTGCGCTCGCCCACCGCGCTGATGGTCGATGTCTCGGGCAGCGAGCTGCCGGTCACCGAGATCCACAAGCTCGCCGAGGTGTGCGAACCGGGGGTCTCGGTCGTGGTGGTTGGCGACCGCAACGATGTCGGGCTCTATCGCAATCTGGTGCGCGCGGGCGTCGCCGATTACATCGTCAAGCCGCTGACGCGGTCGCTGCTGCAAAACGTGCTGACCAGCCAGCTCGAAGGCAACGCCGCCGTCACCGCCGGCGGCTTCGCCCATCAGAAGCTCGGCACGGTGGTGGCCGTGGTCGGCACCCGCGGCGGCGTCGGCGCCACCACGATCGCGGCCAATCTCGCTTGGTATCTGGCCAACAACGAGACCCGCCGCGTCGCGCTGGTCGATCTCGACATCTATTACGGCGATGTCGCGCTCACGCTCAATCTCAAGGTCGCGGGCGGCTTGCGCGAGGTCCTGGAAAATCCGACCCGCATCGACGAGCTGTTTCTCGAACGCGCCATGGTGCTGTCCGGCAAGCGGCTCTATGTGCTCGCCGCCGAGGAGCGGCTCGACGTTCCGGTGCGGATCGATCCCGAGGCGCTGCCGACCCTGCTGGAGCCGCTCCGGAAGCAATATCACTACGTCATTCTCGACGTGCCGCGCCAGCCGGGCGCGCTCATCGAACAGATCATGGAAGCGGCCGGAATTCGCGTCATTGTAGCAGACCAGACCGCGCATTCCATCCGCGATGCGGTCCGGCTGCGCCGGTTTTTCGATGCGCCCCAGGCCAATCAGCGCAACGTGATCGTGCTGAACCGGTCCGGCGAACTGGGCAAGACCGATATCAGCCAAAAGGTCATGTCGGAGACGCTCGGCTTGGCCATCGACGTAACGATTCCTTATCATCCTAAGAGCATCATCGCCGCTGCTAACGCCGGCAACGCCGTGGTCGCCAGCAAGGGGCCGGTCACCACCGCGATTCAGGAACTGGCCAGCGAACTGGTCGGCCGGCGCGAGGTGAAGCGACGGAGATTATTCGGATGAGCATCTCGGGATTCGGACGCCGGATCGTCGAAAGCCAGAGCCGCGAGCTGGTGGCGACGCCCGAGGTGCCGGTGGAGAGCCCGCCGCCGCCGCCAGGAACGACGCCGAAATCGCCCAATCTCGAACATGCCCGCGACCGGATGCGGGAGACGCTGCTGATGCGCATCAATCCGGCCGCGGCGATGCGCCTGAAGCGCGACGATTTCCGCCAGGAGATTTTGCGCCTGGTCGCCGAGATCGGCGCCGAGGAACGGCTGCAATTGAATGTGCGCGAACAGGACAATCTCGTCCAGGAACTGATCGACGACATGATCGGGCTCGGCCCCTTGGAGCCGCTCCTGAACGACGAAACCGTCACCGATATCATGGTGAACGGGCCCGCCAGCGTCTATGTCGAGCGCCACGGCAAGCTCGAGCACGTTGCGCACGTCAAATTCCGCGACAACCAGCACATCGCCAACATCGCGCAGCGCATCGCCGCCGCGGTCGGCCGCCGCGTCGATGAGTCGAGCCCGATGGCCGATGCGCGCCTGCTGGACGGCAGCCGCGTCAATCTCCTCCTGCCGCCCTTGGCCTTAAAGGGTCCCACCATCTCGATCCGCAAATTCGCCCGCCGCCGGATCACGCTCGAAATGATGGCGCGGCAGGGCAATCTCTCCGAATCCCTGTCGCGGTTCCTCGAATTGTCGGCGCGGGCCCGGCTCAACATGCTGATCTCGGGCGGCACCGGCTCGGGCAAGACCACGCTCTTGAACGCGATATCGAGCAACATCGACCCCGCCGAGCGCATCATCACCATCGAGGACGCGGCGGAATTGCAGTTGCCCTTGCCGCATGTGGTCTCGATCGAGACCCGGCCGCCCAATCTCGAGGGCCAGGGCGAGGTGACGCAGCGCGATCTCTTGAAGAACGCGCTCCGCATGCGCCCGGACCGCATCATCGTCGGCGAGGTGCGCGGCGGCGAGTCTTTCGACATGTTGCAGGCCATGAACACCGGCCATGACGGCTCGATGTCGACGGTTCACGCCAACACGCCCCGCGACGCGCTCGCCCGCATCGAGAACATGGCGCTCCTGGCCGGCATCGGCCTCCCGGCCCGCGTCATCCGCAACCAGATCGTCAGCGCGCTCGACATCGTCGTCCAGATCGAGCGCATGCGCGACGGCAT
>JAATGI010000065.1 GCA_015654725.1 Rhodospirillales bacterium | reverse complement strand
GCCTTGCTCAAGGCGGCGCGACCCTCGCTGGCGGTGCGGTTGCGGTTGTCGGTAAAGGCTTCGACGATGATGGCGACGCCGCCGGGGCCGTAGCCCTCATAGCGAATCTCGTCATAATTGTCGGCGCCGTCACCGCCGGCGCCGCGCTTGATCGCGCGCTCGACCGTATCCTTCAGCATATTGGCCTGGCGCGCCGCCGTCACCGCCGCGCGAAGCCGCGGATTGGCGGCCGGATCGGACAAGCCGGTGCGCGCGGCCGTGGTCAATTCACGGATCAGCTTGGTGAAGATCTTGGCGCGCTTTTTGTCTTGCGCGCCCTTGCGATACATAATGTTCTTGAATTGTGAATGGCCGGCCATGACGATCCGCTAAATCCGGGGTCCCTCGGAACGACAACCATACCATATGTTGTGGAATGGCCGAAGCCCAACGCGCGCTCCGGAACCTGGCCTGATAGCGCTTCAATATGGCAGGATTGCGGCGTCGCGGCAGGATAAGGGCGTGTAATAATCGCGCACCGTTTCGACGCGCCGGGTCAGGCGCCGGGCCCGCCGCCGACATCGTCGTCATAGCCCGCGCGGCTGCTGTAAAAGACCAGGCTCATCAGCCCGATCCCGAGGCCGAGCGTGACCAGCAGGCCGACGCCGAACATAATCATGCCGACGCCGCTCAAGCCCGAGTCACGAAAGCTCAGCCAGGCATAAATGCCGACGCCGACAAAGCACGCCACCAGCACCGCGGCGGCGAGCAGAAAACTCGACCGCGCGTTAGCGCCCCGCGATGGAGGATTGTGATTCATGTCGGTGCTCTGCGCTCCATAAACTCCTCTCCGCCCCTGGGGGCGGAGAGGAATGTTTATCACTTATCGGACCGACGCCGTCTCCCGTATCGGCACGGGCCAGGCCGGCCGCAATCGCGCGCCGAGGCGCAACGGCGCGATATGGCGCGCCAGGCCGGTGGCGGTGTCGGTCTCGACGAACACGGCGCACAGCGTGCCCTCGCCGTCGGCGACTTGCGGCCGCTCGCCCGCCATCTTGGTGACGAAGCGCGCGATCACCGCTTCCTTCTTCATGCCGATCACGGAGTCATAATCGCCGCACATGCCGGCGTCGGTCTGATAGCCGGTGCCCTTGGCCAGGATCTGGCAATCGCCGGTCGGGACATGGGAATGGGTCCCGATCACCGCCGAGGCGCGGCCGTCGCAGAACTGGCCCATCGCCATTTTCTCCGAGGTGGCGTCGGCGTGGAAATCGACCAGGATGGCGTCGACCGCGCCGAGCGGATGCTGCCTCAGCGCCGCGTCGACGGCGCGGAACGGATCGTCGAGCGCGTCCATGAACAGCCGGCCCATGGCGTTGACGACGAGAATTTTGCGCCCGTCCGGCAGCGCATAGATGCCGAAGCCGTTCCCCGGCGTGCCGGGCGGAAAATTCACCGGCCGCAACAGGCGCGGATCGCCGGATATGTAGGAGACGATCTCTTTCTTATCCCAACTGTGATTGCCGCCGGTAATGACGTCACAACCGGCCTGGTAGAGGTCGCGGCAGATTTCCTCGGTGATGCCGAAGCCGTGCGCCGCGTTCTCGCCATTGACGACGACGAAATCGAGTTCGAGCTCGCGCCGCAAGCGCGGCAGGTTGCCGATCACGATATCGCGGCCCGAGCGGCCCATGACATCGCCGCACAAGAGAATTCGCATCGTGGTTTTCCTCGCGCGGGCCGCCGCCCGCCAACCCGGCCCGCGCGAGTAAGGTTGGCGTGGCGGCTACGAGCGCGGGCCGAAACAAAAAGGATGGAGCCGCTTGGCCGTCGGCATGCTTTACCCTCGCGGCCCGCTTTCGCAGGTTGGGGGCCATTTACCGGAACCACGGTTCCGACAGGGACAGCCCCCTCGAGGTGAATATCGGCCCCGGGGTATCTGCGACCTAACGCACCGCGCAGCCCCATCCATTCGATGTCGTCGCTATATCTTGGCGTTTTCGAGCCGTGTTGCAACCGTTTCGACGCGTTGCGCCAAGGCCTCGATGCCGGCGGCGAGCGGCGAGCGCCCGTCCGCGCCCTTGCCGGCGGCTTCCGCGAGCTCGTCGGCGAGCGTCAACAGCGCCAGCACCAGCAGCCGCGCCTCGCCGATCTGGCCGACCTGCCCGACGAAGCCCTTGATCCGGGTATCGAGCTCGCGGGCGAGATCGCGGATGCGCCCCTCCTCGCCATCGCCGCAGCCAACGGTGTAGTCGCGCCCGTTGAGATTGACGGTGACCTGCGCCATCAGTCCTCGAGGATGCGGTCGAGCCGGCCGATCGCGGTGTCGAGCCGGGCCGCGACTTGGGTCGCGGTTTGCGACAGCACGAGTTGATCGTTCTTGGCGCGCGCCGCCTTGCCGAGCGCGCGTTCGAGATGCTCGACCGCCCGCTCCAGGCGCTGCGCCGCGTCATTGAGTTCGCTCATGGCCGGAGCTTACGCAACCGGCCGCGCAAACTCAATCGGCGCGCGCGACGCGGGGCGCGCGCGGGTCATGGCTTTATCGCCGGGCCTATCGTACCGTTCCGCGCTGCTCGAGGATGGGGCCGGGGGCGGTGCGGACATGGCAGCCAACCAGATGCAACGCAGGCTGACGACGATTCTCGCCGCCGATGTCGCGGGTTATTCGCGGCTCACCGGCGCCGACGAGGAAGGCACGGTCGCGCGCATCCGCGCGCTGCGGTCCGAGCTGATCGATCCCGCCATCGCCGCCCATCGCGGCCGCGTCGTCAAGCTTATGGGCGACGGCATTTTGATCGAATTCGCCAGCGTGGTCGATGCGACGCGCTGCGCCATCGAGGTGCAGCGCGGCATGGCCCAGCGCAACGACAAGCTCGGCGAGGACAAGCGCATCGACTTCCGCGTCGGGATTCATCTCGGCGACGTGCTGGTCGAGAGCGACGGCGATCTGATGGGCGACGGCGTCAATATCGCGGCGCGGCTCGAAGGCATTTGCGAGCCGGGCGGGATTTGTCTTTCCGAAGACGCTTATCGTCAGGTACGCGACAAGATCGCGGCGGCGTTCGCCGATCTCGGCGACAAGGAACTCAAGAACATCGCCCGCCCCGTCCGCGTCTATTCCATTGCTCCCCAAAATAATTCCGCCACCCCGGCGCGATCCCCCGGTCAAGCCGGGAGAGGGGTCCACCGATCAGCCGCTTCGCCCTCGGCCACGATGGACCCCGCCCCCGGATCAAGTCCGGGGGTTCGTCGGGGTGGTGAAAAGGGGCACGGGGCGGAGAAGCAAGGACCACCCCGTCTCTCCATCGTGGTGCTGCCCTTCGCCAATATCGGCGGCGACCCGGAGCAAGAATATTTTGTCGACGGCGTCACCGAGAGCCTCACCACCGATCTGTCGCGCATCAGCGGCTCCTTCGTGATCGCGCGCAACACCGCTTTTACCTATAAGGGCAAGCCGTTCGATGTGAAGCAGATCGGCCGCGACCTCAACATCCGCTATGTTTTGGAAGGCTCGGTTCAGCGCGGCGGCAATCGCCTCCGCGTCAACGTCCAGCTCATCGACGCCGAGACCGGCAACCACCTTTGGGCCGAGCGGTTCGACAAGCCGGTGGCCGATCTCTTCGACATGCAGGACGAGATCGTGGCGCGCCTCGCCAACCAGCTCAATGCCCAACTCATCGTCGCCGAGGCGCGTCGCGCCGAGCGCGCGCCGCGTCCCGATTCGATGGACCTCTATTTTCAAGGCGCGGCTTGCGCGAACCAAGGATGGACTCCCCAATACATGGCGCAAGCGCGCGCGCTGTTTTCGAGCGCGCTCGCGCTCGATCCCGGCAACCTCGATGCCTTGGTGCGCATGGCGTTCGTCGACGCGATTGTTGGGGCTGTTTTCTATAGCGACGACCGAAACGCGCGCTTCAAGGCGGCCGAAGCGGCGTCAACCAAGGCGCTGTCCTTGGCGCCCGAGCATGCTTTCGCGCATATGGTGTTGGGTCTCGTCCAAATTTATACCGATCGCTCCGTCCAAGGCGTGGCCGAATGCGAGCGGGCCTTGGCGTTGGATCGAAATTTGGCCCACGCTCACGCGAGCATCGGTGTCGCCCAGATTATCATCGGGCATGGCGAGGAAACCGAGGCTCACATCCACGAAGCCCTCCGGCTCAGCCCCCGGGACACCAACGCTTATACCTGGATGACCGTCGCGGGGACGGCCAGGTTCTTTCTCGGCGGCAATGAAGCGGCGGTCGGGTGGCTGCGTCGCGCCGTCGAGACCAACCGGAATATCCCGCTTGCGCATTTCTTTCTCGCCGCCGCCTTGGCGCAGCTCGGTAGGCTGGATGAGGCGCGAGAAGCGGTCGGTGCCGGACTGGCGCTCGACCCAACTTTTACCGTACGCCGTTACCGCGCCGGTACGCCGAGTTCCAATCCAACTTATTTGGAGCAGCGCAAGCGCATCTATGACGCTTTCCGCAAGGCCGGGGTGCCGGAGGGATGAACGCCCGTTACTGCGCCGGCCCCGGCCTGCCGTCGCTTCCGGCGGCCAGTTGGCGGGCGCGCTATGTCCACGGGTTGAGAAGCGAACGCAGCGAAGCCTCGAAATCGGAGACGTTACGCGTCACAAGCGTCAGCTTATGCAGCGTCGCGGTCGCGGCGATAAGCGCGTCCGACGGTTCGATGCGGCGACCCGCGGCTTCGCGGCGCGCCATGATGCGCCCGCCCGCGTCCGCGACGACCACGTCGATCGGAAGAATCCGCGAATCAAACCGTTGCGGTAAATCCTGGCGCAGCCATTGGTCGAGTTGCCTGCGCCTTTTGCCCGCGGGCAATCGGTCCACGCCATACCGAAGTTCGACGATCGTGATGGCGCTCAAAAACACGCTGTCTTCGTCGACGCCGTCCATCCATTGCATGACGCCGCGATTCGGTCTGGGTTTCATCCATTCCGAAACGGCGTTGGTATCGAGAAGGAAGCTCATCGGTCGAGTTTGCGGACCCGAATCTTGAGTCGCTCAAGCTTCATCCCGGACCCGCGCAACGGCGAGTTCGCGAAAAAATCCGCCAGCGTGCCGACCCGCTTGATCTTACGCTCCCATTCCTCGGTCGCGACCACCACCGCCGTTTGACGGCCATGGCGCGTTATGACTTGCGGCCCTTGCGATCGGGATCGATCCACCACCTGGCTGAACTTGGCCTTGGCCTCGGCGATGGTCCATGTGTCAGCGCTCATCGGACGTCCTCCGCCTTGAATATAGTCATTCTGGTCAATATGGTCAAAATCGACATTTAATCAGCGGAAGCGGGCCTGTCAATTCCGGCCGCGAGTTGGCGGGCGCGCACGATTTGAAGCCGCCGCTGCATCAGCGCCCGGGCGCCGTCGGCGTCGTGGGTCTCGATCTTCGCCAGGAGCGCGGCGTTGGCGGCGATGATGCGCTGCGCCGTGTCGTCGGTGAGGAGCCTCGCGTAAATCGGGTCGAGCACGAAGCGCAGCGCCTTGAATTGCGCGATCAGCGCGCGGTTGTGCGAGGCCTCGACCAGGGTTTCGTGGAAGCGCATCGACAGTTCGTTGAACTTGGCTTTCGAGTGACGATGCTCGCGCTGGCCCTTCAGCAATTCGCGCAACGCGCTCAAGTCTTTTACGTCGGCGCGCGCGGCCGCCATTTCCGTCGAGTGGACCTCGATCGCGATCTGGGCGTCGAAGATTTCCTCGGCGGTGACGCCGATCAGCTTCAGCTGCACCGCGAGCGCGTCGGCGAAACGCTCCGGATTACCGGCCGCGATATAGGCGCCGCCCTTGGCGCCGACGCGAATTTCCACGATACCTCCGGCTTCGAGCGAGCGCAGCGCGTCGCGGATCGCCATACGGCTGACGCCGAAGCGGCGCGCCAGCTCGATCTCGCCGCCCAACCGCTCGCCGGTCTTGAGCTCGCCCGCGAACAGCGCGGCCCGAATCTGGCGGATGATGCGCCACGACAAGGTGCCGTCGCGGGTGCGCGGCCAGGCCTGCTCGGCGCTTTTGGCGGCAAGCGCCACGATCTTGGCCGTCCCCCGCGCCATGCGCGCTACCGTGCCGAGCCCCAGATGTCGGTCGCGGTTTCGACCGCCAGCGCCAACTTCTGGCGCTCGATCGCCTCGGTCACGGGATTGCCCTGATAGCCCGAGGCGAAGCCGCATTGCGGCGAAATCCCCATCCGTTCGGGCGCCATGAATTTCCCCGCCTCCTCGACGCGGCGCTTGAGATCGTCCTTATGTTCCATCTCCGGCACCTTGGAGCTGATCAGGCCGAGCACGACCTTCTTGTCCTTGGGCATGAAGCGCAGCGGCTCGAAGCCGCCGGCGCGCGCCGATTCATATTCGAGGAAATAGCCGTCGACCGCGAGAGTGGCGAACACCGGCTCGGCGATCGGATCGTAGCCGCCTTCCGCCGCCCAGCGCCCGGCCATGTTGCCGCGGCAAAGATGGATGCAGATCGTCATGCCGGCGGGCTTCCTGGCGATCACGGCGTTGATGAGTTTCACGTAGCGGTGCGGCAGCGCGTCCGGGTCCTCGCCGCGCTCGCGCATCGCCTGGCGCATTTTCTGGTCGCAGAGATAGGCGAAATTGGTGTCGTCGAACTGGACATAGGTGCAGCCCGCCTGCCCGAGCGCCTTCAACTCCGCCTGATAGACCGCGATCACGTCCTGGAAATAGACCTCGAGATCGGGATAGGCGGTCTCGCTCACGGCGCCGCGGCCGCCGCGCAATAGCATGGTCGGCGACGGGATGGTGAGCTTGGCGGTGCGCCGGGTCGCGGATTTGAGGAAGTTGAAGCTCTCGAGTTCGATCGCGCGCGCGTGACGGATTTTGCCCACGATCTTGAGCTGCGGCGGTTGAAAGGCCTGGCTCGGCGCGTTCGGATCGGGCGCCCGTCCCAGCACCGCCGACACGCCCTCGATCCGGCCCAGGAAATCGAAATGGAACGAGGTGCGGCGGAATTCGCCGTCGGTGATGGCGTGGAGCCCGACGGATTCCTGCATCGCCACCGCCTCGCGGATGGCCTTGTCTTCGAGGCCCTTGAGTTCGGCGGCGTCGAACTTGCCGTCGAGAAATTGCTCGCGCGCGCGTTTGAGACGCTCGGGCCGGAGCAGGCTGCCGACATGATCGGCGCGGTAGGGTGGTGTCGCGGATGATGCCATCGTGAGTGTCCTGCTTCGGCGAATTCAAATTATATCGTCACCCCCGCGGCGGCGGGAATGACGAAGAAAACGACAAGGGCGCTACACCTTCAAATTAAAGACCTTCTTGGCGTTCTCCGAAAAGATCGCGTTGCGGTCCTTGTCGGAAAGCCAGGCGAAGCCCTCGAAAATCGGGCGGATATTATCGAGCGTGGTGCCGGTCTCGGGATCGGTCGAAGAGCCGACGCCCGGGCATTCCGAGCCGAACAGGCAACGGTCGGCACCCACGGTCTTGACCAAAAGCTCCAAGGCCGGCGCGGTATAGAGCACGGTGTCGTAATAAAGATACCGGAGCCGGTCGCGGAAGCGCATGACCGTGCCGCCGCCGCGCTCGGGGCGAAGCGTCGCGGCGTCGAAGCGGCCGAGCTGATACGGGATCGCGCCGCCGCCATGCGACACGATGATCTTCAGCTTGGGAAAATCCTTGAACACATCGGATGACAGGAGCCCGAGCACCGCGACCGTGCCCTCGTTGATCAGGTGCACCGAATAGCTCACACGTTCCGAGCGCGAGCTCGTGGTGTGGATATGCGCCGGAATGTCGAGCTCGCACAGTTT
>JAATGI010000094.1 GCA_015654725.1 Rhodospirillales bacterium | reverse complement strand
TCGGCGAAGGGCTCGAAACCGCATTCATAAGGCGAGAGTTTCTCGGAATCCGGCTTCTGCCGCGCCAGCACCAGCGACGCGGTCACGATGACGGCGGAAAAGCCCCCGGCGATAACGAGGAAGACCAGGATCGGCAGATACCCGCGCAGCATGTCAGCCATCGCGCGACACCTCGTGAAACACCCAACCGGAATGGCGGGAGCGACGGGACTCGAACCCGCGACCTCCGGCGTGACAGGCCGGCGCTCTAACCAACTGAGCTACGCCCCCGCAGCACTCAACCGCGACGGCCTCTCGTAGCCCGGCACCTGGGGGGTGTCAAGCGCTGCACCCTGGAATTGGCGATCTCGTTCGCGATTGCAACAAGCGGGGCCGGGCGAAATGCCCGTGGGCTTTTGCCCATGCCGGCCGAAGCGGTTTTGCCGCAGTGCGGAAAGGCCGGCGCGGCGCGGTTGCGGAGCCCGCGCCCGGCATGGTTCTATGGCCTATTCCCACGCCGAACCAAGATTCGAGGAAGCGCGATGAAGCTCGACATTTTCAATCATTTGTTTCCGAAGCCGTTTTACGACCGCATGGTCGAGGTGCTGCCCGACGCCAAGGACATGTTCAAGCGCGTCCGTAACGTTCCCAGCATCGTCGATCTCGACGTGCGCTTCCGCATGATGGATTTGTTCGACGATTACGCGCAGGTCATCTGCCTGTCCGGCCCGCCGGTGGAGAATTTCGCCGCGCCCAAGCTCGCCGCCGAACTGGCGAAGATCGCCAATGACGAGCAGGCCGCGCTGGTATCGCGTTATCCCGACCGTTTCCTCGGCTTCATCGCCTGCCTGCCGATGAACGATATCGACGCCGCGGTGAAGGAGGCAAAGCGCGCCATCGACAAGCTCGGCGCGGTCGGCGTTCAAATCTACACCAACATCAACGGCGCGCCGGTCTATAGCAAGGCCACCGAACCGCTGTTCGACGTCATGGCGGAATATGATTTGCCGATCTGGATGCACCCGATCCGCGACGCCAGCTTCCCGGACTACAAGACCGAGAAGAAAAGCCGCTACGAGATCTGGTGGACCCTCGGCTGGCCCTATGAGACCAGCGTGGCGATGGCCCACATGGTCTTCGAGGGCCTGTTCGACAAACATCCCGACATCAAGATCATCACCCATCACATGGGCGGCATGATCCCTTATTTCGAAGGCCGCGTCGGGCCGGGCTGGGACCAGCTCGGCACCCGCACCTCGGACGAGGACTATTTCTCGCTGATCAAGAACATGAAGGCCAAGGGCAAACGCCCAGTCGACTATTTCAAGAATTTCTACGCCGACACCGCGATGTTCGGCGCGTTCGAGGGAACCAAGACCGGGCTAAGGTTCTTCGGCGTCGAGCATTGCCTCTACGCCTCGGACATGCCGTTCGACCCCGAGAAAGGCACCGCCTATATCCGCTGGACCAACGAGATCATCGACCGGCTCGACCTCTCGCCCTTCGAGCGCCACGCGATCTATGAAGGCAACGCGCGCAAGCTGTTGAAGCTGGACCGGAATAAATAGCCCCCTCCCCAACCCTCCCCCGTTTTACGGGGGAGGGAGTAACGCGAAGCGTTACGGGTGGGGGCTTTGTATGACGGAAAATAAACCTGGTGGGCGATGACGGGATCGAACCGCCGACATCCTCGGTGTAAACGAGGCGCTCTACCGCTGAGCTAATCGCCCTTTTCCGCCGTCAAGAATAGCACAATGTCGCAGGCGGGTTGGCCCGTGGTGGGCAAGGGCGTAGCATCCGCCCGATGAAACGCCTCTCGCTCCTCCTCATCATCTCATTCGCCGCGCTCGGCGGGATCGCGCAGGCGCAGAGTTCCGGCGGCATTACCGTCTCTTCGGTCTGGGCGCGCGCGACGCCCGGCGGCGCCAAGACCGGCGCGGTCTATCTGACGGTGGAGAACAAAGGCGCGGCCGAGGACAAGCTCGTCGGCGCCTCGACGCCGGTCGCGGATAAGGCCCAGCTTCATTCCATGACGATGGACAATGGCGTGATGAAGATGCGCCCGCTCGCGGCGCTTGCCGTGGCACCCGGCGGCACGGCGACGCTCGAGCCCGGCGGCAATCATATGATGCTGATGGGATTGCACGAGCCGCTGAAACAGGGCGACAGCTTCCCGCTCACGCTCGAATTCGAGAAGGCCGGCACAGTCGAGGTTCAGGTCATCGTGGGGAAAATCGGCGCCACCATGGCGCCGGGCATGAAAATGGACGACATGCCCGGCATGGACAAATAAATCGCCGATGCCGCGCGCGCGCCGAAGCCATTGGCGGGTGGTGATTCCGTTGCTGCTGACGATCGCGGCGATGGGCGGGCTGGTGAGCTATTCGGCCACGCTTTATCGCCTGTTCTGCGCGGCCACCGGCTATAACGGCACGACCCAACGCGTGCTCGCCGACACCGCGGCGGAAACCGGCCGCGCCGTCACCGTGCGCTTCGAGACCCAGACGGCGCCCGATCTGCCCTGGCGTTTCGCGCCGGTGCAAAGCGAGGTGCGGGTCCATCTCGGCGAGGAAAAGCTGGTGTTCTTCGCCGCCAGGAATTTGAGCGACAAGCCGTTGATCGGCCATGCGACGTTCAACGTCACGCCCTATAAGGCCGGGCCCTATTTCAATAAGATTCAGTGTTTCTGCTTCAGCGACGAGCGTTTGGGGCCGGGCGAAAGCGCCACCATGCCGGTCGATTTCTATGTCGATCCGGCGTTGGACCAGGACGCCAACGCCAAGGACCTCACCGTCATCACCCTGTCCTACACGTTCTTTCCCTCGGCCGATCCGACCGACATCAAGGACCTGTCGCGCTTCGATCCCAACGCGCCGCCCGACGCCGCGCGCGGCAGGGAATTGTTCGCGGAGCGCTGCGCCGCTTGCCACGGACTTGACGAGAATAAGGGCGGGCCGATGTTGGGCGGCGTGTTCGGCCGCGAGGCGGGGACGGCCGCCGGCTATCCTTATTCGGCGGCGCTCAAAAATTGGGGGCGGGCTTGGGATGAAGCCAGCCTCGATCGCTGGCTCGCCGATCCGCCGGTCTTTATCCCCGGCGTGAAAATGCCGATCCGCGTGCTCGACGCCAACACGCGCCGCGACATCGTCGCTTATCTCAAGGCCGAGAGCGAACGCCCGCAGGCCGCGCGCTGACCCCGCGCGGGATCAGCCGTTGACGGATTCCTTGAGGCCCTTGCCGGCGCGGAATTTCGGTTGCTTGGAAGCGGGAATATGCACCGGCTCGCCGGTGCGCGGATTGCGCCCCTCGGACGCGGCGCGGTTTGTCACCAGGAACGTCCCGAAGCCGACCAAGCGCACTTCATTGCCTTTCTTCAACTCGGCCGTGATCGAATCGAAAACGGCCTCGACGGCTTTCGCGGCATCGGTCTTCGACAAGCCAGCCGTCTCGGAGACCGTATCGACGAGTTCGATCTTATTCAAAGGCGCCCCCTGTGATTGGGATTTCCAAGCTCGCCGCATTCGTTGTGCGTCGAGTCAAGGCGGACATTAGATCGGCGATCTTCGGCGCGTCAATCGCGACGCGAAGCGGCGGGCCGGAGACTGTGGACAAATCCGTCTCCGCCCGCGCGCTTGCCTTGTCAATGCGTCACCAGGCCCGGACGATCGTCGCTGTCGTCGACCTCGGCCGGAACGACGGGACGCGCCGCGCTCTCGTCCTTCCATTCGATCGGCACCAGCTTGCGCACCAGCGCATGGGCGAGGAGTTCGTCGAGCGTCGCGACCGGAATGAGGTTGAGGCCGCGTTTGACGTTGTCCGGGATTTCCGCCAGGTCCTTCTCGTTTTCCTTCGGGATCAGCACGGTCTTGAGCCCGCCGCGCAGCGCCGCCAACAGCTTTTCCTTCAAGCCGCCGATCGGGAAGATGCGGCCCCGCAGCGTGATCTCGCCGGTCATCGCGATGTCGCGCCGCACCGGAATGCCGGTCAGCACCGAGACGATCGACGTCACCATCGCGACACCCGCCGACGGACCGTCCTTGGGCGTCGCCCCTTCGGGCACATGGACGTGAATGTCCTTGTGCTCGAACATGGCGGGCGAGATGCCGAAGGCATAGCTCCTGGATTTGACGTAGCTCTCCGCGGCCTGCACCGATTCGCGCATGACGTCGCCGAGCTTGCCGGTCGCCGTCACCCGGCCCTTGCCCGGCACGGTCACGGCCTCGATCGACAGCAATTCGCCGCCGACCTCGGTCCAGGCGAGACCGGTGGTCACGCCCACCAGATCGGTCTCTTCGAGTTCGCCGAAGCGGAATTTGGGCACGCCGGCGAATTTTTCCAGATTCCGCCGCGTCACCGCGATCTTCAGGAGCTTCTTCATCAGAAGATCCTTGATCGCCTTGCGCGTCAGATTCGCGATCTCGCGCTCGAGATTGCGCACGCCGGCTTCGCGCGTGTAGAGGCGGATGACGTCGCGCAACGCCTCG
>JAATGI010000295.1 GCA_015654725.1 Rhodospirillales bacterium | reverse complement strand
CGCGCAAGTTCGGCTGCTCGCCCGAGATGGCGGTGGAGCTGCTGCGCCGCGCCAAGGCCGAGGGCCTCGATCCCTATGGCGTCTCGTTCCATGTCGGCTCGCAGCAGACCAAAGTCGAGCCGTGGGACGGCGCCATCGGCCGGGCGGCGCGCATGTTCTCGCTCCTCGCCGAGGCCGACATCAAGCTCGGCATGATCAATATCGGCGGCGGCTTCCCGGCGCATTATCGCGGCGACGTCCCCGGCGTGGAGCGTTATTGCAACGCGGTCATGGCGGCGATCACCCGGCATTTCGGCAACGATTTGCCCGAGATCGTGGTCGAGCCCGGCCGCTCGGTCGTGGGCGATGCCGGCGTGATCGAAAGCGAGGTCGTGTTGATCGCGGACAAGGGCCTCGGCGACGGCAAGCGCTGGGTCTATCTCGATGTCGGCAAGTTCAACGGCCTCGCCGAGACCATGGACGAGAGCATCAAATACCGGATCGAGACACCCGCCGATGGCGGGCCCACCGGCCCGGTGGTGATCGCCGGCCCGACCTGCGACAGCGCGGACATTCTCTACGAGAAGGCCGAATACAAGCTGCCGCTCGCGCTCAAGGTGGGGGACAAGGTCCGGCTGCTTTCGACCGGCGCCTATACCTCGACCTATGCCTCGGTCGGCTTCAACGGTTTCGAACCGCTGAAGACCTACTGCGTTTGATCAAGTCGATATTTTAGCAAGCCGTATCGCCCCTCCCTCTCGAGGGGAGGGGCGAGCCGTTCATCGCGGCTCTTATTTAATCGACGCCGAGCGGACCGGCTTCGCCGGTTCGTCGGCGAGCGCCCTGGCATAAAGCGCCGGATCGGTCAGGACCCGCTTCGCCACGTCCAGTTCGATGTCGTGTTCGACCCGGTCGGGCGGACAATGGTCCCTGAGCGAGGTCCAGCCGGCATCGTCCAATGCCGCGCGCGGCAAGCTCACGAACGGCGCCGCCTTGGCGGCATCGGATAAATTGGCGGTGCATACCGCGGGCACCACGCCATGCTCGTGCAGGATATAGCCGCCGGGCGGAATGAGCCGCGCCCAGGTCACGGTCAGCTCGCCCTGGTTGGGCAGGTGCACGACATTTTGCACCGTGCCCTTGCCGTAGGACGAGGTGCCGACGATGACGGCGCGGCCCTCGTCTTGGAGCGCGGAGGCGACGATTTCGGAGGACGAGGCCGAGCCGCCATTGACCAGCACCACGAGCGGTACCCGTTCCGCCGGAACCGGCCGCTCGACCTCGAAAATCTGGTCGCTGCCGGCGACCCGGCCCGTGGTCGAGACCACGAGGCCGCGGTCGAGAAACAGGCTCGCCACCCGCACCGATTGATCCAGCAGCCCGCCCGGATTGCCGCGCAGATCGAGCACGATGCCGGTGAGGTTCGCGCCCATCTCGCCATGGGCCTCGGCGAGCAGCGTCTTCAAATTTTCGGCGGTGCTCGCGTTGAAGCTGGTGAGCCGCAGCACCGCGATATGCTGGTCATGTGTCAACGCCACCGTGCGCAGCACGATGTGCGAGCGCTTGATCATGATGTCGAGCCGACTGATCAGCCCGTCGCGCGAGATGCCGAGGCGCAGCAAGCTGCCGATGGGGCCGCGCATGCGGTCGGCCACTTCCTCGTGCGACAAGACGAAGGCGTCGACGCCGTCAACCGCGGCGATGCGATCGCCGCTCGCCAGGCCGGCATCGGCGGCCGGTGAGTCGGGCATGACCGACGCGATGCGCACCTCCGGCCCCTCGGTGTCGAGGGTGACGCCGATGCCGCTATAGCCGTCGCGGGTGTCACGCCGTTCCGCGGCGGCGGCGGGCGGCGCGTAGCGCGTGAATTTGTCGAGGATCGTGATGCTGCCGTCGATCACGACCTCGTCGAGCCGGTCTTCGGGCATTTGCGCAATCGTGGCCGAATGGGCTCGGGCGGTATCGAGAATCTCGGCGGTGAGTTCGCCCCAACCCGTCTCGTCGGTGGCGGCGGGCGCCGAACGTTCCAACAATGACTCGCGCCAAAGACGCAGCGTCACGGTTCGGCCGTCCGTCGTCACCGACAGGCCGTCATCGGCCTTGGCCATCTTGGCGAGCCCGGCGAGCGCGAGCCGGTCGGCCGCGATCGGTTCCAGATAATGCGTGGTAATGGCGTGGTACGCGGCCGTGAACAGGCGCGGATCGGCATGAGCCGCCGTGGCCAAACGGTTGGGCGTCGCGGCGCAGGCGGCCAATGCCACCAATGCCCACAAACCCGCCGTTGCCGCAGCCCAGGCCGGGCGCGGTTTCGCATCGAGCCGCCACATCCCCCAAACCTCCGTGCCGGCATATTCGCGTGACGCGACGCCGACGCGAAAGCAGTTTGACAGCTAATGCCTAAATTTCCGTTGCGATCCGCCGCGCGAATTGCGCCGCGGGTCTCGCCGCTCGCCCTCGGCGGGCACGAAGGCGAGGCTGCCGGTCACGGTGTCGGCTTCGGCCAGTTTGACGGCGAGCGTCTGGCCCAGCGTATAAACGGCGCCGCTCCGCCGCCCGACCAGGCGATGGCGCTTCTCGTCATGGACGTAAAAATCGCCGGGCAGGGTCGAAATCGGCACCAGCCCGTCGGCGCCGGTCTCGTCGAGCGTCACGAACAGGCCGGAGCGGGTGACGCCATTGACGCGCGCGCCGAAGACGGCGCCGACCCGGTCAGCGAGAAAGGCGGCGGCATAGCGGTCTAGCGCGCCGCGTTCGGCCGCCGCGGCGCGGCGCTCGGTCATGGAGATGTGCTCGCCGATCCCGGCGAAATCGTCGCGCGGCCAATCCGCCGGATCGGCATCGGCCCAGCGGTGCCCGGCGATCAACGCGCGATGCACCAAAAGATCGGCATAGCGCCGGATCGGCGAGGTGAAATGCGCGTAGCGCCGCAAGGCCAAGCCGAAATGGCCGAGATTGTCCGGGCTATAGACCGCCTGCGCCTGGCTCCGGAGCACCAGCATGTTGATCATCGGTGCCTGCGGCGTCCCGGCGGCGCGCTGCAAGACCTGATTGAAATGGCGCGGCCGCACCACTTGGCCCTTGGCCAGGGCGAGACCGGGGATGTTCAGCTCCTGAAGAAAGTCGCGCAGCGCTTCGAGCTTGGCCGGGTCGGGCGCGTCGTGGACGCGATACATGCAGGGAAATTTGAGCTTTTCCAGCGTCTCGGCGGCGGCGACATTGGCCGCGATCATGAATTCCTCGATCAATTTATGGCTGTCGTGGCGCGGGCGCGGCTCGATGCGCGCGATCCGGCCGTGCGCGTCGAGCAGCACCTTGCGCTCCGGCAGATCGAGATCGAGCGTGCCGCGATGCCGCCGCGCCCGGTCGAGCGCGCGATAGGCGCCATAGAGCGGGCGCAGCACCGGATCGAGCAGCGGCCGGGTCAGGTCGTTGGGGTTGCCGTCGATCGCGGCCTGGACCTGGTCGTAAGTGAGGCGCGCCGCCGAGCGCATCAGCCCGCGGACAAAGCGATGGCGCAGCAAATTCCCCTCGCCGTCGATCCAGAGATGAACCGCGAGGCAGGCGCGCTCGACCTCGGGCTTCAAGGAGCACAGCTCGTTCGATAGCGCCTCCGGCAGCATCGGTACCACGCGGTCGGGGAAATAGGCGGAGTTGCCGCGCTCGCGCGCGGCGCGGTCGAGCGCGCTATCCTCGCGGACATACCAGGCGACGTCGGCGATCGCGACCATCAGGTGCCAGCCGCCGTCATGCTCGGGATCGGGCTCGGCCCAGACCGCGCCGTCGAAATCGCGCGCATCCTCGCCATCGATGGTGACGAGCGGGATCGCGCGCAGATCGGTGCGGCCGGCGAGCGCGACCGGCTTCGCCGCTTCCGCGATCTTGAGCGCCGCCTCGGGGAAGGCGGTCGGGATGCCGTGGCTCGCGATTGCGATCAGGCTGAAGGCGCGTGGCTCGTCGCTATGGCCGATACGCTCCAGCACCTTGGCTTGCGGCAGGCCCAGCCCGCGGCCCGGCAATGCCTCGGCCACTACGATCTCGCCGTCGCGCGCGTCTTTTGAGTCGATCTTGGCGACGCGGAATTCGGTCTTGACCTTGCGGTTGGTCGGCTCGATCCGGCCGCCATCCTTGTCGGCGCGAAAAATGCCGACGACGCGGTCCGGGGCACCTTCGAGCGGGCGCACGATACGGGCCTCGTAACCGTCCTCGCGGCGGGTGAAGCGGGCGACGGCGCGCTCGCCCGCGCCCAGGGCCGGTGCGCCGCGCTCGGCCATGACGATGATTTTCGGCGCCGGTTCCTCGCCCCGCCAGCCCACGGCACGCGCCGTCATCTCGCCGTCGAAATCGATCCCGGTGATTTCAATCACGCCGATCTCCGGCAGGCCCGCTTGGACCGATTGGGGCTTGGCCGCGCGCTTGTGTCCCTGTGCCCCCTCTCCGCTGGAGGAGGGAGGATCGAAGCGGCGCTTCGATCGAGTGGGAGGTGTCGTTCGAGATTTCTTTCGGATAGCGGGAAGCCTTTGGTTTTCTGATCCCCCGTCAGGGGGGTGAGGGATCGAGTGATTTACTCCGCCGCCGACTTTTTCGCGGCGCTTTTCTTGTTCGTGGCGCTTTTCTTGCCGGCGGGCTTGCCGGATGCCGCCGCCTTGCGGCCGCCGCGGGCAGGGCGGCGTGTTCGTCCGCCTTTGGCGGCCTGCGCGGCGAGCAGGTCGAGCGCCTGTTCCAGCGTCAGGCTTTCGGGCGCGATGTCGCGCGGCACCGTGGCGTTGATGCTGTCGCGGGTGACATAGGGACCGTACTTCCCTTTATATAAGGTGATCTTGCCGTCGGCATGATCGAACGCCTTGAGCGGTTCGCGCGCGGCGCGTCCACGTCCTTGTTTAGGCTCGGCCAATAGGCTTACCGCGCGATTGATGCCGACGGTCAGCACATCGTCGTCGGGCGCCAGCGAACGGAAGGCCTCGCCATGCTTAAGGTAAGGGCCGAAACGGCCCAGCCCGGCGATAATGGGCTTGCCGTCCTGCGGGTGATGGCCGATCTCGCGCGGCAGCGACAGGAGTCCGAGCGCCTTCGGCAGATCGAGCTCCGCGGGCGGCAGGCCGCGCGGCAGCGACACGCGTTTGGGCTTTTCGCCGTTGTCGCCGTCGCCGAGCTGGACGTAATTGCCGTAAGGGCCCTTGCGCAGCGTGACTTGTTGGCCGGTCGCCGGATCGGCGCCCAGCGCGCGCGGCCCGGCATCGCCGTTCTCGCCGCCGTCTTCGCCGTTTTCCATGCCGAGCTTCCGCGTATAGCGGCATTCCGGATAGTTCGAGCAGCCGATAAAGCCGCCGAACTTGCCGAGCTTCAGGCCGAGCCGGCCCTTGTTGCAGACGGGGCAGCGGCGGGGATCGCCGCCGTCGGCGCGCGCGGGAAAGAAATGCGGGCCGAGCGCGAGGTCGAGCGCGTCCAGGACCTGCGTGATCGAGAGATCCTTGGTACCGGCGACCGCGACGGAAAATTCGCGCCAGAAATCCTCAAGCACCTTGCGCCAGGGGATTTTGCCGTCGGAGATTTCGTCGAGCTGGTTTTCGAGATCGGCGGTAAAGCCGTATTCGACATAACGCTCGAAGAAATTTTCCAGAAACGCGGTGACGACCCGGCCGCGATCCTCGGGAATAAAGCGTTTCTTCTCGATCTTCACGTAATTGCGGTCCTGCAACACCTGAATGATCGAGGCATAGGTCGAGGGCCGGCCGATGCCGAGCTCCTCGAGTTTCTTGACCAGGCTCGCCTCGGAATAACGCGGCGGCGGCTCGGTGAAATGTTGCGCCGGATCGATCTTGCCCCGCGTGACGTTGTCGCGCTCGGCCAGCGTCGGCAGGCGGCGGCTGTCCTCATCCTCGCCCGGATCGTCCACGTCCTCGCGATAGAGCTTCAGGAAGCCGTCGAACGCGATCGTCGAGCCGGTAGCGCGCAGGCGCAGCGCCTTGTCCGCGGAATCGATATCGGCGGTGACCTGGTCGATGACCGCCGATTCCATCTGGCTCGCGGTCGTCCGCTTCCAAATCAGATCGTAAAGCCCGCGCCCGTCGCCATCGAGGTCGCGCGCCGCGGCCGGGCGATGGAACAGATCGGTCGGCCGGATCGCCTCATGCGCTTCCTGCGCGTTCTTGGCCTTGCTGGTATAGACGCGCGGCTTGTCGGGCAGATAATCCGCGCCGAAATCGGAACCGATCAGGCGCCGCGCCGCCGCGATCGCCTCGCCCGCCATGGTCACGCTGTCGGTGCGCATATAAGTGATAAGGCCGTCCTCATAGAGCCGCTGCGCCACGCGCATGGTGCGCGACGCGCCGAAGCCGAGCTTGCGCGAGGCTTCCTGCTGCAAGGTCGAGGTGGTGAACGGCGCGAAGGGATGGCGCCGCACTTGTTTCTTCTCGACCGCCGCGACCGCGAAGCCCGCGGCCGTGGCGATACGGTCGGCGGCGGCATGGGCCTTCGCCTCGCTCTCGAGATCGAATTTATCGAGCTTCTTGCCGTCGAGGTGGGTGAGCCGCGCGGTAAAGCGCTCGCCCTTCGCGGTCGCGAATTCGACCTCGACGGTCCAATATTCGCGGGCCTTGAAGGCCTCGATCTCATCCTCGCGCCCGCAGATGAGGCGCAGCGCCACCGACTGCACGCGGCCGGCCGAGCGGCTCCCGGGCAGCTTGCGCCACAGCACGGGAGATAGGGTGAAGCCCACCAGATAATCCAGCGCGCGGCGCGCGAGATAGGCTTCGACTAGTTCTTGATTCAGTTCACGCGGATGGCGGAACGCGTCCTGCACCGCCTGTTTGGTGATTTCGTGGAACACCACGCGCTTGACATCGACGCCCTTCAGTACATGGCGCTGACGCAGAATCTCGTCGATGTGCCAGGAAATCGCCTCGCCTTCGCGGTCCGGGTCGGTGGCGAGATAGAGATGTTTCGCCCCTTTGACCGCGCGCGTGATTTCCTTCAGCCGCTTCTCGGCGCGGTCCTCGATCTCCCACGACATCGCGAATTGCTCGTCGGGCCTGACCGAGCCGTCTTTCGCCGGTAAATCGCGAACATGGCCGTAACTGGCGAGGACGGTGTAGTCCTTGCCCAGGTATTTGTTGATGGTCTTCGCCTTGGCAGGCGATTCCACGATGACGACGTTATCCATGTAGGGGTTTGGTCGCGTTGCGAGGCGCGGAACATAGTCATCAAGGCCGGCTAAAGCAAGGCCACCTGGTTTCCGGCCTGCCGTTCGATCCGCCCGGCGAGCGTCATTTCCAGCAGCACCGCCGCGACCAGGGCAGGGGCCAAACCGGTCGCGCGCACCAGCTCATCGACCGGCGCCGGCGCCGGCGACAGCAGTTCCACCACGAGTCGGCGCGCCCGGTCCAGGTCGCTATCGCCGGCCGCGAATTCGGCGGCGGCGATCGCGAAAGCGGGTTCGCGCAGGCTCCTGGCGCCGGGCGCGAGCTCGGCCAGAACGTCCTCGGCGCTTTCGGTCAGTCTGGCGCCGCGGCGAATGAGATCGTTGCTGCCGCGGCAGCGCGGGTCCAAGGGCGAGCCCGGCACCGCGAACACGTCGCGGCCCTGTTCCAGCGCGAAGCGCGCGGTGATAAGCGAGCCGGATTTGAACGCCGCCTCGACCACCAGAACGCCCAGCGACGCTCCCGAGATGATCCGGTTGCGGCGCGGAAAGTGACGCGCCTGCGGCTGGGTGCCGACGGGCTGTTCGGCGAGCAACAGGCCACGCTCGGCGATGGCCTCGTGCAGCGCGCGATTTTCCTCGGGATAGACCTGATCGATGCCGCCCGCCAGAACGGCGACGGTGCCGGTCTCCAAGGCGCCTTCATGCGCGGCGGCATCGATGCCGCGCGCCAGGCCGGAGACGACGGCGAGACTGTGCTGGCCTAATTGCAGCGCGATGTCGCGCGCGAAGCGCCGGCCGTTGGCCGAGGCGTTGCGCGCGCCGACAATGGCGATGGCGCGGCGCTCCGCCAATTCAAGATGACCGCGCGCCGACAGCAGCGGCGGCGCGTCCTCGATGGCGGCGAGGGCGGACGGATAGCCGGGCTCGCCCCAGGCAATGAGCTTCGCGCCCGCCGCTTCGACCGCCGCTATCTCCCGCAGCGCCGCGTCGCGGGGAGGGACGCGCAGCGGTTTCGCCCTGCCGCCGCGCCGCGCCAATTCCGGCAGTGCCTCGATCGCGGCGGCGGCGGTGCCGTAGCGCGCCAGTAACTGAAAGAAGGTGATCG
>JAATGI010000348.1 GCA_015654725.1 Rhodospirillales bacterium | reverse complement strand
GTGGCGGCGGCGATCGCGGCGCCGCTTGCGCAGTCGACCGGCCGCGCCGAGAACTTGATGGTGGTGTCGCCGAGCCGATAGGGCGACATGCTGAAATAACGCTGCTCGAAGACATTAGCGACGGTCTTCGAGGTGATGGCCTTGACGACCGACGCTTCATGCGCGTGGGTGGCATAAAATTCCGCGGACTTATCTTGCAGCGACAGCGCCGTGAACGGGACATAGTCGGCGACGTTGCGGATGAAAAAGACCGGGTAATTGATCATCACGAAATCTTGGGTCTGGGCATCGGCTTCGTCGGCAAGCAGCTTCTTGCCCGGCACGCCGGTCAACTTGATCGCCATGCCCCGGCCGTCGCCGGCATAGTCGTCATGCGGGGTTCCCGCGCCATTTGAAAAGCGGATCCAGGCCGTGTAGCTGCGCGGTTCGGCGAACACGCCCTGGCGCAGCCGCGCCGGGAGATCGGCGGCGACCGCGAACTCGCCCTTGACGCAGCCATGGCCCTTGGCATGGGCGTCGCGCAGGGCCGGCCGTTCTCCAATCGCGTAGGCGCCGTTGACCGCGCCTTGGATGGTCGTGACGATAGTTTGCACGTCGGCCGCCTCGGTCGGCGGAACGATTTCTTGATTCGGCTCCGCGGCCAAGGCCGCCGTCGCGGCCGATATTCCCGCGAACATCAGCGGCCACATCGCCACATAACGCATGCGTGCCAATTGGTCGCCCCTACGCCCTCATTAAGGTACAATATATTAAATTAACCGCCGCAAATCGACCATTCATGAACGCCGATACACTTACTCGCGAAGCCGCGCCGGGCGCCGGCCGGCTCTTGGAAAATATCATGTATTTCGCCCGTGCCTTGCGCGCGGCGGGGTTGCCGATCGGGCCCGGCAAGGTGCTGCTTGCGGTCGAGGCGCTGCAAAAGGCCGGCATCGAGAATCGCTCGGATTTCTACTGGACCCTCCATTCCGTTTTCGTCAATCGCCGCGACCAGCGCGAGATGTTCGATCAGGCGTTTCATATCTTCTGGCGTAATCCGCAATTGCTGGAGCGGATGATGCAGCTGCTGATGCCCGATCTGCGCACCGACCTGTCGCACGGTGAGGAAATGAATCGCCGCCTCGCCGAGGCGCTCAAAATGCCGGGCAACGGCGCCGGCAAGGAGAAGGAACGGCAGACCGAGCTCGAAATCGATGCGCGCATGACCTTCTCCGAGCGCGAGGTCCTACAAAAGATGGATTTCGAGAAAATGTCGCTCGACGAACTGGAACAAGCGAAAAAGGCACTGCGCACCATGCGGCTACCGATCCACGACTTGCCGACGCGGCGCTTTCGGCCCGATCCCCGCGGCGCGCGCGCCGATATGCGGGCGACGTTGCGCGCGCAGCTGCGCTCGGGCGGCCTGTTGGCGCTGAAACGGCGCAGCCGCCGCTCGCGCTCGCCGCCCTTGGTCATTCTGTGCGATATTTCCGGCTCGATGGCGCGTTACAGCCGCGTGTTTTTGCATTTTCTTCATGCTGTCACCAACGACCGCGACCGCGTCTATACCTTCCTCTTCGGCACGCGGCTCACCAACATCACGCGCTACTTACGCGCAACGGATGTCGATGACGCGCTCGACGCGGTGGCGAACGTGGTCGAGGATTGGTCGGGCGGCACGCGAATCGGCGTTTGCCTGGTGGAGTTCAACCGGCGCTGGTCACGCCGCGTCCTGAGCCAGGGCGCCGTGGTGATGCTCATCAGCGACGGGCTCGACCGCGACGCCGGCGCCGATATCGGCCGCGAAATGGAGCGGCTCCATAAATCCAGCAGAAGGCTGATATGGCTAAACCCGCTGTTGCGTTACGAGGGGTTTGCGCCAAAATCATTAGGGGTCAGGGCAATCTTGCCCCATGTCGACGAATTCCGGCCTGTCCATAGTCTCGAAAGCTTGGAAGCGCTGGGCGTCGCGTTAAGCAAGCCGGGCCCGCGCCGCCTCGATGCGGCGGCGTCCTGGCGAGGAGTGGAGTGATCGGATGGGCGACAACGAACAGATTTTGGATCAAGCCGCGAAATGGCGCGGCGACGGCAAAGGCGTGGCGCTGGCGACGGTGGTATCGACCTGGGGTTCGTCGCCCCGGCCGACCGGCTCGAAGCTCGCGCTTGAGGAAAGCGGCGGCTTTATCGGCTCGGTCTCCGGCGGCTGCGTCGAAGGCGCCGTG
>JAATGI010000147.1 GCA_015654725.1 Rhodospirillales bacterium | reverse complement strand
GGACGCCGCCGCCGACGGTCTCGCCGGATACGATTCCGGCTTCCATCCGCACTTCAATCGCGCCTTGCGACATCGGCCCGCTCCTCACATCCTTGTTTCTTCGCTCAGCGAAAATGTAATACTATTCGAGTTATCGCGTTGGCGACAAATGCGCCGAAGGCGCGTCGGCCGGATGGCCGATAAAAACAGGGAGGACAGGATGAAACGCGTATTCGGCATTGGCGCCGGTGTGGTGGGCGTTGCGATGGTTTGGGCCGGCTCTGCTTCGGCCGACACCATCAAGGTCGGACTGATCATCCCGTTTTCGGGGGCTTACGCGCAGTGGGGCAGCGAGACCAAGGGCGGGGTGCAGGTCTATCAAGAGCTGCACGGCAAGACCGTCGACGGAAACGACATCGAGATCATCATGCGCGACGAGGGCGGCATCGACCCGGCGCGCTCGAAGCAGCTCGCGACCGAATTGATCCTGCGCGACCATGTTCAGTTCCTCATCGGCTTCACCTTCAGCCCGGACGCGATGTCGGTGGCCGACGTCATCACCCAGGCGAAAGTGCCGACCATCATCACCAACGCGGCGACCGGCGTGATTACCCGCAAATCGCCCTATTTCGTGCGGGTGAGCTTCAGCCTGCAGCAGGAATCGGCGCCGCTCGGCACTTGGGCGGCGGCCCACGGCATCAAGACCGTGGATTCGGTGACCGCCGATTATGTCTCGGGCGCGGATTCCGAGGCCGGCTTCGTCAAGACCTACACGGCCGGCGGCGGCAAAATACTGCAAGAGATCAAATACCCGACCACGGTCGCCGACATCACGCCCTATTATGAGCGCGTCCTTCAAGACAAGCCCGAGGTCATCCAGGTCTTCGGCACCGGCGGCACCAATTCGCTGATGATGGTGAAGACCTGGGCGGCGCGCTTGCGCCCGGCCGGCATCGGCTTCATCGGCGCGTTGCAAATTCAGGAGTCGGACTTGCCCAGCATCGGCGACGACGCGCTCGGACTGGTCTCGACCACCCATTATCCCGAGCATGCCGACAACCCAATCAACAAGGCGCTGTGGGCGCAATGGTTCAAGGATTTTGGGCCCAACCCGTCATCCGTCCCCGACATCGCGACCTGCGCCGTCTACGATGCCATGGAGCTGATCTATCGCGCGGTCGCGAAACTGGGCCCCGGCGTCACCGGCGACCAGGCCATCGAGTTCTTCAAGGGGATAAAGATCGACAGCCCGCGCGGCTCGATCACCATCGATCCCAAGACGCGCGATGTGATTCAGAACATCTATGTCCAGAAAGTGGAAAAGGTCGACGGCAAGCTCCAGAACGTGCCCTTCGACGTGGTCAAGGACGTGAAGGATCCGTGGAAGGAAGAGCATCCGGAATAGCACGGCGGACGGGCGCTCCCGGCGGTGACGCCGGGAGCCGGGCGGAGAAGCGCATGGCGGCGACGCTGATCACCAACGTGGCGATATTCGATGGCACCGGCGCGGCGCCGTTTCCGGGCGAGGTGCTGGTCGAGGGCAATCGCGTCGCGGCGGTGGCGAAGGGCGGCGAGCGGATCGCGGCGGATGGCGCCACCGTGGTCGATGGCGGCGGCGCGACCTTGACGCCGGGCTTGATCGAAGCGCATGCGCATCTGGGCTTCGGCTCGTCGGTCGGCCGCGTGCTGCGGGGGCGCGGCCAGACGCCGGAGCAGATGCTTCTGATCACGGCGCACACCGCCAAGGTGATGCTCGATTACGGCTTCACCGGCGCCTATTCGGCCGGCTCGCACAGCGCGCCGGCGGAAACCGCGCTGCGCGACGACATCGATGCCGGATGGCTGCCGGGTCCGCGACTGCGCGCCTGTTCCTTCGAGCGCGAAGCCTCCGCGATCGCCGAGGGATCGCGACGGACCTATACCGGGTTCGAACATCGGCCGCCGGATGTCGAAGGGGTGCGCGCCTTCGTCAAGGAGATGGCGGAGATCGGCGTCGATTCGGTCAAATTCGTCGTGACCGGCGATAATAGCATCGCGCCGAACACCTCGCACCTTGTCCTGTACCACGACGTCGAATTGCGGGCGGCAGAGCGGGCGGCGGACGAAACCGGCGTGTGGCTCAACGCCCACGCCCATTCCGCCGACGCGATCAAGATGGTGCTGCGAAACAATTTCCGCGTCATCTACCACTGCACCAGGCCGGACGACGAGGCCATCGACATGCTCGAGGCACGGAAGGGCGATGTGTTCGTGGCGCCGACGGTGGGACTCAACTGGACCAACATTTACGACGATCCGAACTACGCCAAACGGGACGACGGCGCGGCCCTGCGGGAGCAGATCGAGAAACTGGAACATCTGTCGGAGCTGATGCCGAAGCTCCATCGGCGCGGCATCCGCTTGCTGCCGGGCGGCGATTACGGTTTCCCGACCAACCCGATCGGCAAGAACGCGCACGACCTCGAATTGTTCGTAACACTGTTCGGCTTTACCCCCGCCGAGGCGCTGACCGCGGCGACCAAGCTCGGCGGCGAAATCATGGGCATGGCCGGCGAACTCGGCCTGATCAAGCCCGGCTATCTGGCCGACTTGCTGCTGGTTGACGGCGATCCGCTGCGGGACATCACGCTGTTCCAGGATCCCGATAACCTCTTGATGATCATGAAAGACGGCAAATACCATCAACCGCCGCGACCGCGCCCGCGCCCGCGCGACCCGCTGAACGGCGTCGCGCAACGTCGGCTGAAAGAGCATGCGGAATAGGCCTTCAACGGAGAAGCCGCGATGACGACACAAGACACCGAAGATCTGACCCGCGTCGGACCCGGCACGGTGATGGGGGAGTATATGCGCCAATATTGGCTCCCGGCGGCGCTGTCGAGCGAGCTGGTCGCCGATGGCGCGCCGGTGCGGCTTATGCTGTTGGGCGAGAAGCTGATCGCCTTCCGCGACTCATCGGGCCGCGTCGGCGTCATGGACCATCGCTGCCCGCATCGCTGCGCCTCTCTGTTCCTCGGCCGCAACGAGGAGAACGGCCTGCGCTGCGTCTATCACGGCTGGAAATACGATGTCGAAGGCAATTGCGTCGATATGCCGAGCGTGCCCGCGCATCAGGATTTCAAGGATCGGGTCAAGGCCAAGGCCTACAAGGCAACGGAACGCAACGGCGTGATCTGGGTCTATATGGGCAAGCGCGCCAAGGCGCCGCCGCTGCCCGGCCTCGAAGTGCTCGGCCTGCCGGAGAGCGAGACCACGGTGATGCTGGCGCTGCGCTCGTGCAATTGGCTCCAGGGACTCGAAGGCGATATCGACACCTCGCATTTCGGCTTTCTCCATTCCGGCCATATCAAGCCCGAGCAGCTGGCCGACGATCATCCGTTCCGCGGCGCCGTCTTCCATCGCGCGCCGGAGCTCAAGGTCACGGAGACGCCGTGGGGAACGAGCTACGGTGCCTATCGCCCCGCTTCGGACGGCCGCACCTATTGGCGCACCGCCAATTTCCTTTTCCCGTTCTGGACCCAGCAGCCGCAAGGCGATTTCGCCACCAATGTCCATGCCCGCGCCTGGGTTCCGCTCGACGATCACAACATGATGTTCTTCAATTTCATGTGGAAGCGGCCGATGCCCGACCGCCTGATGGGCAAGGACGGCAAGCCCATCACCGGCGTCGATCTCGGCATGAATTATCAGCCCAACACGACCGACTGGTTGGGGCGCTGGCGGCTGACCTCAAACGAAGGCAATGACTGGAACATCGATCGCGCGGCGCAGCGCGACAATGCGAGCTACACCGGCATTTCCAATATCCATCTTCAGGACCAGGCCGTCACCGAAAGCATGGGCCCGATCACCGACCATGAGTTCGAGCATCTGGCGCCCACCGACATCATGATCGCGCGCACCCGCCGGCACATTCTGCGCACCGCGCGCGCCTTCAAGGAGCAGGGCGCCGCGGCGCCTTGCCTCGACGATCCCGATACCTACCTTCTCGCCAGGAGCGGCTTTTTCGTCGCCGATCCCAGGACCGATTGGCAGGATGCCTATGCCGCCAATTTGAAGGAGGCGGTCCGCCCGGCCATGAGACGGGCGGCGGAATAGGCCCTTCGCGAAAGGGCTTGGCGGATGCCGGCGCGCCATGGGAGCATGGGCCGTTCCTGACCAAGTGTGCAGGAATTGCGGAGGCGGATGGGGCGATTGACCACCCATGTGCTCGATACCGCGCGCGGCCAGCCTGGGGCCGGCATGCGCGTCGATCTTTTCGCGCTTGATGGCGGCGGGCGGCGCCTGCTCGCCAGCATCGTCACCAACGCCGACGGCCGCGCCGAGGCGCCACTCCTGGAGGGTGCGGCGTTTCGCGCCGGGCAATACGAGCTTCTGTTCCATGCCGGCGATTATTTCCGCGCCTCCGGCACGGAATTTGCGCCGCCCCCGTTTCTCGATGAGGTGCCGGTGCGATTTGGCGTGGCCAACCCCGATCAGCATTATCACGTGCCGCTGCTGCTTTCGCCCTGGGCCTATTCGACCTATCGCGGGAGCTAGGCGATGAGCGACACGATCCGCTTCGTCATGGACGGCGAAATTCGCGAACTGCGAGATGTTTCGCCGACTTTGACGGTGTTTAACTGGTTGCGCGAAAGCGAGCGCCGTTGCGGCACCAAGGAGGGCTGTGCCGAGGGCGATTGCGGCGCCTGTACCGTGGCGATCGGCGAGCGCGCCGGCGAGCGCGTCCGCTATCGCGCCGTCAATTCCTGCATCCAGTTCGTGCCGACGCTCGACGGCAAGGCGCTGGTCACGGTCGAGAGCCTGAAACACAAGGGCAAACTCCATCCGGCGCAGCGCGCGATGGTGGAATGCCACGGCTCGCAATGCGGTTTTTGCACGCCGGGCTTTGTCATGTCGCTGTTCACGCTCTATCACAACGCCGAGAATCCCGGCCGCGAGGCGATCGAGGATTGCCTCGCCGGCAATTTGTGCCGCTGCACCGGCTATCGCCCGATCATCGACGCGGCCCAGCGCATGTACGAACTCGGCAGGAAAGACCGGTTCCATGCCCGCGCGTCAGAAACCGCTCAACAGTTGCGAGCGATCGCGCGCGCCGACAGCTTGGCGCTGGAATGGCAGGGACAGAAATATTTCGCGCCCAAAAGCCTCGACGCCTTCGCGGCGCTGGTCGTCGAGCATCCCGACGCGGTTCTGCTCGGCGGCGGCACCGATGTCGGCCTCTGGGTGACGAAGCAGCATCGCCGGTTGGCGACAATGATTTACACCGGCGACGTCGCGACGTTGCACACGCTCGAAATCGGCTCGGAATTCATCACGATCGGCGGCGCCGTTCCCTATACCGATGCGGCGGCGGCGCTGGCCGCCGACTATCCCGATTTCGGCGAGATGCTGCGCCGGCTCGGCTCGGTGCAGGTCAGGAATGCCGGAACACTCGGCGGCAATATTGGCAACGCCTCGCCGATCGGCGACACGCCGCCCTTGTTGATCGCGCTCGACGCGACCTTGAAGCTCCGGCGCGGTGGCGAGACGCGCGAGCTCCCGATCGCCGATTTCTTTCTCGACTATCGCAAGACCGCGCTCAAGCCCGGCGAATTCATCGAAGCCGTGAGGGTGCCGCGCGCCAAGCCCGAAGTGAGATTCGCCGCCTATAAAATCTCGAAGCGCTTCGATCAGGATATTTCAGCCGTCTGCGGCGCCTTCGCCGCGACCCTCGCGGGTGGCCGCGTGACGCGCATCAGGATCGGCTTCGGCGGCATGGCGGCGACGCCGAAACGCGCCGTTCATGCCGAGACCGCGTTACTCGGCCGGCCCTGGACCGACGCCAATATTCGCGCGGCCATGCGCGCGCTCGGCGGCGATTTCCAGCCCATCGCCGATATGCGGGCCAGCGCCGAATATCGCCTGATGGTGGCGCGGAATTTGCTTCTTAAGTTCTTTCTGGAAACGGCGGGTAAACAGGGAGCTACCCGCGTGATCAAACGAGACATCGCGGCATGAAACGCAAGTCGAAACAGTCCGATCCCGAATCAAACCTGCGCAGCGTGCGCCAAGCGGTCCCGCATGACAGCGCGGAAAAGCACGTCTCGGGCGAGGCGATCTATATCGACGACATACCCGAGCCGCGCAATCTGCTGCACGCCTATATCGGGATGAGCGCGCACGCTCACGCGCGCGTCAAGAAGATCGATCTTTCCGCGGTGCGCGCGATGCCGGGCGTCGCCGCGGCCATGTGCGCGGCCGACCTGCCGACCGACCACAACGATATCGGGCCGGGCTTCGCCGGCGATCCGGTGTTCGCCGACAAGATCGTCGAGTATCACGGCCAGTCGGTCTTTGCCGTCGCGGCCGAGACACTCGAACTCGCCTATGAAGCCGCGGCCAAGGCCGTGATCGACTACGAGCCGCTGCCCGCGATCCTCTCGATCGAGGAGGCATTGAAACAAAAGGCGCAAGTGCTGCCGACCCTGACCTTGACGCGCGGCGACGCGACCAAAGCGATCACGAAATCGCCGCGCAAAATCGCCGGCAAGCTCGGCATCGGCGGCCAGGACCATTTCTATCTCGAAGGCCAGATCGCGATGGCCGTGCCGCAGGAAGGCGGCGACCTGCTGGTCTATAGCTCGACCCAGCATCCGACCGAAATCCAGCATCACGTCTCCCATATCCTCGGCCTGCACAGCCATGCCGTTACCGTCGAGACCCGGCGCATGGGCGGCGGCTTCGGCGGCAAGGAAACGCAAGGCGCGCTGTTCGCGGTGATCGCGGCGCTGCTGGCCTCGAAGACCGGACGCCCGGTGAAGGCGCGCGCCGACCGCGACGACGATATGATCATCACCGGCAAGCGTCACGATTTCATCGCCGAGTACGAGGTCGGCTACGACGACACCGGACGGATAACCGGCGCCGATTTCACGCTGGCCTCGCGCTGCGGCATGTCGCCGGACTTGTCCGGCCCGGTCAACGACCGCGCCATGTTCCATGCCGACAATGCTTATTACCTGCCGCATGTCCGCATCGTCTCGCATCGCTGCAAGACGCACACCGTCTCGAACACCGCGTTCCGCGGTTTCGGCGGGCCGCAAGGCATGATGGTGATCGAATACGCGCTCGACGAGATCGCGCGCGAGCTCGGTCTCGATCCGCTCGAAGTCAGGAAGCGTAATCTCTATGGCAAGCGCGACCGCAACGTCACGCCCTACACCATGAAGGTCGAGGACAATATCCTCCCCGAGCTGATCGCGGAACTGGAACAAAGCTCGGATTACGCGCGGCGGCGCGCGGCGATCGCGGCGTCGAACGCCACCAGCCCTCATCTCAAGAAAGGCTTGGCGCTGACGCCGGTGAAGTTCGGCATTTCCTTCACCGCGACGCATTTCAACCAGGCCGGCGCGCTGGTGCATGTCTATACCGACGGCTCGGTGCATCTCAATCACGGCGGCACCGAGATGGGCCAGGGCCTCAATACCAAGGTCGCCCAAATCGTCGCCGACGAATTCGGCATCGATTTCGACCATGTCAAAATCACCGCGACCACGACGGGCAAGGTGCCGAACACCTCGGCGACGGCGGCGTCATCCGGCACCGATCTCAACGGCAAGGCATCGCAGGTCGCGGCGCGGACGATCAAGCAGCGGCTTATCAAATTCGCCGCCGCGCAGTTCAAGGTGGCGCCCGGTAAGATCGTCTTCGCCGATAACCAGGTCCAGATCGGGCGCAAAACCCTGTCGTTCGTCGAGCTGATCCAGCTCGCCTATAAGCGCCGCGTTCAGCTTTCCGCGACCGGATATTTCGCGACGCCGAAAGTGGCCTACGACCCGAAGACGATGCGCGGCCGGCCGTTTTTCTATTTCGCCTATGGCGCCGCCGTGTCCGAGGTGGTGATCGACACGCTGACCGGCGAATACAAGGTCGAGCGCGTCGACATCCTTCACGATGTCGGCAAGTCGATCAATCCGGCGATCGATCTGGGCCAGATCGAAGGCGGCTTCATCCAAGGCATGGGCTGGCTCACCAGCGAGGAATTGCATTGGGACGCCAAAGGCCGGCTCATGACCCATGCGCCCTCGACCTACAAGATTCCGGCCTGCAGCGACCTGCCGCGCCAATTCAACGCGCGGATCGTGGATTGGAGCCGCAACCGCGAGGACGTGGTCTATCGCTCGAAGGCGGTCGGCGAGCCGCCGCTGATGTTGGCGATTTCGGTGTTCTTCGCCATCAAGGACGCCATCGCCGCTGTGTGCGATTACCAGGCGAGCCCGCGTCTCGACGCGCCGGCGACGCCCGAGCGCGTGCTGTTCGCGATCGAGGCGCTGCGCGCCAAAGTCGGCGGCGATCTCGATCACGCCTTGCGCGAGGCGGCGGAATGAGCGGCTGGCTCGCGGCGCTGAATTCGCTCGCCGATACCGGTACCGACGCGGTGCTGGTGACGGTGCTCGAAGTCAAAGGCTCGACCCCGCGCGAGGCCGGCGCCAAGATGGTGGTAACGTCGGACAAGATTTTCGACACCGTCGGCGGCGGCCATCTCGAATTGAAGGCGATCGAATTGGCGCGCGCCCTGTTGCGCCAACAGCCGGTCCCGGCCGAGCCGGCGGTTCATCGCTTTTCCTTGGGACCGAGCCTGGGGCAATGTTGCGGCGGCGAGGCGACGCTGCTGTTGGAAGCCGTGTTGCCGCCCACTTTCCACATCGCGCTGTTCGGCGCCGGCCATGTCGGCAAGGCGCTCATCAAGCTGCTCGGCGATTTGCCCTGCCGCGTGACCTGGATCGATCCGCGCGAGGCGATATTTCCCGAGGCGGTACCGGCCAATGTCGCGCCGGTGGTGTCGGAAGAGCCCGAAGCCGAGATTGACGCCCTGCCCGCCGGCTCCTTCGTCCTGGTGATGACGCACAGCCATCCGCTCGATCAGCGCATTCTCGAAGCGGCGCTGAAGCGCGGCGATTTCCGCTATGTCGGGTTGATCGGCTCCGCCACCAAGCGCGCGCGGTTCCTGAAGCGCCTTGCGGCGCGCGGCTTGAGCGAGACCGAGCTGTCGCGTCTCACCTGCCCGATCGGCGTCGAAGGCGCCGGCGGCAAGCTTCCCGCCGAAATCGCGATCGCTGTCGCCGCGCAGCTCTTGCAGCTGCGCGACGCCGAGGCCACGCGCCTTCATCCTCCCCTCACCTTGCTGCGCGGGGGCGCGGGATGAGTTCCAACGGGGGGATGGGGAAAGGCGGCGCGCCGCGGCTGGCGCTGCGCGGCATCACCAAGCGCTATCCCGGCACGATTGCCAACAAATCGGTCGATCTCGCCGTCATGCCGGGCGAATTGCACGCGCTCCTTGGCGAGAACGGCGCCGGCAAGAGCACGCTGGTCAAGATCATCTATGGCGTGGTCGCCGCCGATGAAGGCGAGATCCTGTGGCAGGGCGAGCCGATCGCGGCGCACGATCCCGCTTCGGCGCGCAAGCTCGGCATCGGCATGGTGTTTCAGCATTTCACCCTGTTCGAGACGCTGACGGTCACCGAAAACATCGCGCTCGGCCTCGACGATCAGCGCGACATGCGGGCCTTGGCGCGCAAGATCGAGGAAACCGCGCGGCGCTACGGCCTGGCGCTCGATCCCGGCCGCTATGTCCACGATCTCGCCGTCGGCGAGCGTCAGCGCGTCGAGATCGTGCG
>JAATGI010000351.1 GCA_015654725.1 Rhodospirillales bacterium | reverse complement strand
TTCAACGCGCTGCCCGAGGGCGTCAAGTTCCTGGTCGATCTGCGCGCCGAACTGATGGCGCTCAGTCCCGGCGACGTGTTGCTCGCCGGCCTCGAAAATGACCTCAAGCATCTCCTTGCGAGCTGGTTCGATGTCGGCTTCCTGGAACTGAAGCGCATCACTTGGGACGCGCCGGCGGCGCTCCTGGAAAAGCTCGCGCGCTACGAGGCCGTGCATCCGGTCAGAAGCTGGTCGGACATGAAAAACCGGCTCGATCTCGACCGCCGCTGCTTCGCCTATTTTCACCCGCGCATGCCCGACGAGCCGCTGATCTTCGTCGAGATCGCGCTGGTCGAGGGCATGGCCGACAATGTCCAGGCGCTCTTGGACAAGAACGCGCCCGTGGGCGATCCGGCGCAGGCGGACGCCGCGATCTTCTATTCGATCTCGAACAGCCAGCGCGGTCTCGCCGGCATCAGCTTCGGCGATTTTCTCATCAAGCGCGTGGTCGACCGGCTGCATGCCGAACTGCCGCAGCTCAAGACCTTCGCCACGCTGTCGCCGATCCCCGGCTTTCGCGACTGGCTGGAACGGCAGATGAAGGGCGGCGACGATCTGCTGACGCCGGCCGAACGCAAGGAACTGCCGGCGACGGCGGCGACCGAGCCGCTGGCCGCGCTGCTGACGCGGCCGCGCTGGCACGAGGATTCGTCGCTCGCCGAAGCGCTCAAGGCGCCGCTGTTGCGGCTGTGCGCGCGCTATCTCGTCAACTACAAGCGGGCCTCCGGCACGGTCGGCGATTCCGTCGCGCATTTTCATCTCTCCAACGGCGCGCGCATGGAGCAACTCGATTGGGCCGCCGACCTTTCGGTCAACGGCTTGAAGCAGTCCTACGGCATCATGATCAACTATCTCTACCGTCTCCACGAGATCGAGCAGAACCACGAGGCCTATGTCAGCGACCGCCATATCGCCGCCTCGACCGCGATCCAGCGGTTGGCGAAAGCTTAACGCCCGCTATTCCCGCACCGAATCTGCTATGGTATGAAGCGCGCCTTCGCGGGCGGGCGTGGCGGAATTGGCAGACGCAGCAGGTTTAGGTCCTGCCGCCGCAAGGCGTGGGGGTTCAAATCCCTCCGCCCGCACCAGGCTGATCATCACAAGGTTTTCTCCGGACAATGAATATCACCGAAACCAATGCCGACGGGCTCAAGCACGAATTCAAGATCGTGATCCCGGCGGACGACATTCAAAAGCGCGTCGACACGCGCCTCAAGGATATCGGCCGCACCGCGCGGCTGCCGGGCTTCCGTCCCGGCAAGGCGCCGATGTCAGTGTTGAAGACGCGCTTTCTCACCTCGGTGCTGGGCGAGATCGTCCAGGGCGCGGTCAACGAGGCCGCGGACGAGGTGATGAAGGACCGCAAACTGCGCCCCGCCTTGCAGCCCAAGGTCGAGATCACGTCGTTCGATACCGGCAAGGATTTGGAATACACGCTCGCGGTCGAGGCGCTGCCCGAAATCGAGCCGATGGATTTCGCGCAGATCTCGCTCGAACGCTGGAAGCCCGAAGTCGCCGAGAACGAAGTCGATGAGGCGCTGAACCGCCTCGCCCAGCGCCATCGCAAGAGCGAGGCCGTCGATCGCCCCGCCGCCACCGGCGACGAAGTCATGATCGATTTCACGGGCGAGGTCGACGGCAAGGAATTCCCCGGCGGCGCCGGCAAGGATTTTCGCCTCGAACTCGGCGCCAACCAGTTCATCTCCGGCTTCGAGGATGGCCTGGCCGGCGCCAAGGCCGGCGAGGAACGCGTGCTCGATCTGGTCTTTCCCGACGATTACGGCGTCGCCGATCTCAGCGGCAAGCCGGTTCGGTTCACGGTGGCCGTGAAAGACGTGCGCGGGTTCCAGCCCCAGCCGATCGACGATTCGTTCGCCGCCGAGCTCGGCATGGACACTCTGGACGAATTGCGCAAGTCGCTCCGCGAGCAGATCGAGCGCGACTATGCCGGAGTCGCGCGCCAGCGGCTGAAGCGGCACTTGCTCGACCGGCTGGCCAAGCAGCATTCCTTTCCGGTGCCGCCCGGCATGGTCGAGGCCGAATTCGACGCGATCTGGACCCAGTATCAGGCGCAAAAGGAGCGCGCCAAGGCCGGCGGCGCGCCCGACGAAGACGTCGGCAAGAGCGACGACGAGATCAAGGCCGAGTTCCGCCGTATCGCGGAACGGCGGGTCCGGCTCGGATTGCTCCTTTCGGAAGTCGGCCGGCGACACAATATCAGTGTGGCGCAGGAGGAGATCAATCAGGCGCTGCTGGTGGAAGCGCGACGCTTCCCAGGCCAGGAGCGCAAGGTGGTCGAGTTCTATCGCAATCAGCCGGGCGCGATCGACCAGCTGCGGGCGCCCATCCTCGAGAACAAGGTCGTCGACCACATTCTCGGGATGGCGCAAGTGAGCGAACGCGCGGTGCCGACCAAGGAACTGGTCGCGGCGGAAGAGAAAGAGGCGGAGGGCGAGAGCGATGGAGCCGTATAAGATCTACATGAACACGCTGGTGCCGATGGTGGTCGAGCAGACCAATCGCGGCGAACGCGCCTTCGATATTTATTCGCGCCTGCTGAAGGAGCGCATCATCTTCCTGGTCGGGGCGGTGGACGACAACGTCGCGAGCCTGGTGTGCGCGCAGCTGTTGTTTCTCGAAGCCGAAAATCCGTCGAAGGACATCAGCTTCTACATCAATTCGCCCGGCGGCGTGGTGTCGTCTGGTCTCGCGATCTACGACACGATGCAATATGTCCGTCCCGACATCACCACGATGTGCATCGGCCAGGCGGCGTCGATGGGATCGCTATTGCTCACGGCCGGCGCCAAGGGCAAGCGGCACGCGCTCCCCAATGCGCGCATCATGATCCATCAGCCGTCGGGCGGCGCCCAAGGCCAAGTCACCGATATCGAGATTCAGGCGCGCGAGATGGTTGCGACTCGCAAGCGGCTCAACGAGATTTACATGCGCCACACCGGCCAATCCTATGAAGCGATCTCGACCGCGGTGGAACGCGACAACTTCATGTCGCCGGAGGAAGCCAAGACCTTCGGCCTGATCGACGACGTGACCTTGTCGCGCCCGATTCCCCAGGACGAGATCAAGACTCGACTTTGAGATGGCCTTAACCATCTTTAAACTACATTATTGATCGCGGCGCGTTACTCGTGTTGAATCGGCGTCGTGTGCCGCGGGCGCTGGCGTCCAGTGTTTGCGCGAGGCGGGGTTGCCTGGTCAGTCGAGGAAATGCCCATGACTAAAGCGAGCGGCGGCGATTCCAAAAATACCCTGTACTGCTCCTTTTGCGGCAAGAGCCAGCACGAGGTCAGGAAACTCATCGCCGGGCCGACGGTGTTCATCTGCGATGAATGCGTCGAGCTGTGCATGGACATCATCCGCGAGGAACACAAGACCACGCTGGTCAAGTCGCGCGACGGCGTGCCGACGCCGCGCGATATCTGCAAGGTGCTCGACGACTACGTGATCGGCCAGGACCACGCCAAGCGCGTGCTCTCGGTCGCGGTGCATAATCACTATAAGCGCCTGGCGCACGGCTCGAAAAACAACGATGTCGAGCTCGCCAAGTCGAACATCCTGTTGGTCGGGCCCACGGGCTCGGGCAAGACGCTGCT
>JAATGI010000063.1 GCA_015654725.1 Rhodospirillales bacterium | reverse complement strand
GCGCGCCCGAAAAGACAGTGTTGGCGGTCAATATCGAGGAACAGTCCACCGGAGAATTCTCGGTCGGCGTCGGCTATTCGACCGCGGAAGGTCCGTTGGCGAACGTCGACATTCGCGAGCGCAACCTGCTGGGCCGGGGGCAGGATTTGCGGCTCGATACCGTCATCGCCTATCTTACGCAGTCGGCCGATCTCAGTTTCACCGAGCCCTATTTCCTCGACCGCAATTTGACCGCCGGCTTCGATCTGTTCGTCAACAACAACGACAACCAGCAATTCGCCCAATTTAACGAATTTTCCTATGGCATCGTCGGGCGCCTGGGCTATCAGATCAACGATTACCTGCGGCAGACCCTGCGCTACACCTTGCGGTCCGACACCATCGACTCCGTCGCCTCGACGGCGTCGCCTTACATCAGCGAGGAAGCCGGCACCCGCGTCACCTCGGCGGTGGGACAGACGATCTTGTACGACAAGCGCGACAATCGGTTGGAGCCCACCTCGGGATTTTTCGCGTCGCTATCCACCGACCTCGCGGGGCTGGGCTTCGACTCCCGTTACGTGCGCGGCGTCGCGCAGGGCGGATATTATTATTCCGTCTATCCGGGCTGGATCTTGAGCTGGACCGGCGAGGCCGGCGCCATCAAGGGCCTCGGCCAGCGGGTGCTGATCGAGGACCGTTTCTTCGTCGGCGGCGACAATTTGCGCGGCTTCTATACCGGCGGCGTCGGACCGCACGATCTGGTCACCTCCGACGCGCTCGGCGCCAACTATTATTATGTCAGCACGGTCAATCTCGACTTCCCGTTGGGCTTGCCGGAAGAACTGGGCATCAGAGGGCATACCTTCGTGGATTTCGGCTCGGCATGGAACCTCGACGAGAAGCCGCTGGTCAATCCGAACACGGGAACGACGGATGCGATCGGCGATTCGAGCGCGCTCCGCGTCGCGCCGGGCGTCGGGATCTCATGGAAGTCGCCGCTCGGCCCGATCAATCTCGACGTCGCCTATGCGATAAAGCACGAGCACTACGACAGAACGCAAATTTTCCACGTCAGCTTTGGAACGAGGTTTTAGGATGAAATTTTTTGCTTTACGCGGTACCGCGTCGATCGTCGCGTCGCTGGTTTGCGCGACCTTACTGACGGTGCCGGCGGTCGCCCAGTCGGCGGACAAGAACGCCGCCGGTCAGGCGCTGGTGCCGGCGATCATCATCGTCGATCTGCCGCAGGTGCTGCACGATTCAGTGGCGGGCAAGGGGGTTCAGGCGGCGATCAATCAAGAGTCGCAGACCTATTCGAAAGACGTCGCGCGCGAGGAGGACGAGCTGCAGAAGATGCGCTCCGACCTCGAGCGCCAGCGCACGGTGCTGTCGGCGGAAGCATTCGACGCCAAGGCCAAGGCGTTCCAGCAGCGCTATCAGGACCTGGAAAAATCGGTTCAGGGCAAACGCCAAGCCCTTCAGCAGGCCTATAACGATGCCATGCTCAAGGTCGAGAAGGCGGCGCTGGACATTGTCGCCGTCATCGCGAAGGAGCGCGGCGCCAACCTGGTATTGGCCAAGCAGGCGACCATCCCGCAGTCGGACGAGGCGGAAGTGACGACCGACGTGATCGCCCGTCTCAACCAGGCCCTGACGTCCGTGCCGATCGCCGTTCCGCAAGCGGCGGAAGTCGATCCGGTCAAGCCGCGCGGCAAGGAAGGCAAGGGCGCCGCGGGAAAATCGCCGAATTAGCATGCCCGATCCGCGCTTCTTCGCCGCCGCGGGTCCGTTCACGGTCGCGGAGATCGCGGTCAAGGCCGGGGCGAGCCTCGCGGGAGCGGCGTCGCCCGAACGCGTAATCAAGGATGTCGCGCCGCTGCAAACGGCGACGCCGGACCATGTGGCGTTTCTCGACAACCGCAAATATCTCGAGGCGTTTCGGGCCTGCGCGGCCGGCGCGGTGCTGGTGCATCCCGACTTCGCGGCGGAAGCGCCGCCCGGCCTGTGTCTCCTGCTGACGCCGCGGCCCTACCGCGCCTATGCCGTCATCGCCCAAGCCTTTTATCCGGAGGCGGCGCCCGAGGCGGGCGCGGCCGCGACCGCGGCGATCGATCCTTCGGCGCGGATCGGGCGGGGCACGCGGATCGAGCCTTATGCCGTGATCGGGCCCAAGGTCGAGATCGGGCGCGACTGCGTCGTCGGCGCCGGCAGCGCGATCGGCGCGGGCTGCGTGATCGGCGACGAGGTTCGTGTCGGCGTCCATGTTTCGATCAGCCACGCCTTGATCGGATCGCGGGTGCGGATCTATCCCGGCGCGCGGATCGGCCAGGACGGCTTCGGCTTTTCCGCCGACGCCGACGGCTTCGTCAAGGTGCCGCAGCTCGGCCGCGTCGTGATCGAGGACGATGTCGAGATCGGCGCCAACACCACGATCGACCGCGGCTCCGGCCCCGATACCGTGATCGGCGCCGGCAGCATGATCGATAATCTGGTGCAGATCGCCCACAATGTCAGGATCGGGCGGAACTGCGTGCTGGTGGCGCAATCCGGCATTTCCGGCAGCACCCAGCTCGGCGATTT
>JAATGI010000034.1 GCA_015654725.1 Rhodospirillales bacterium | reverse complement strand
GGCCATGCGCTCCGGGACCGACGCCGAGATAATCGCGATAGCGCCAATAGGTGAGATTGTGCCGACTTTCCTCCCCGGCGCGGGCATGGTTGGAAATCTCATAAGCGGGCAGGCCGGCCGCGCCGAGAATGTCTTGCGTCGCCTCGTAGAGCACACCCGCTTGTTCTTCATCGGGCAGAACGAAATCGCCGCGCGCGTAAGCGGTGGCGAAGGCCGTGCCCGCTTCGATGGTGAGTTGATAGACCGAGAGATGGTCGCCGGCGAGCGCCAGCGCCTGGCGCAATTCCGCCTGCCAGGCCGCCAGCGTCTGTCCCGGCCGCGCATAGATCAGATCGAAGGAAAAGCGCGCGAAATTCCTGCGCGCAAGGTCGATGGCGGCAAATGCTTCGGCCCGGTCGTGACCGCGGCCGAGGAACCGCAGGCTCGCATCGTCGAGCGCCTGCACGCCGAGCGACAGGCGGTTGACCCCGGCCGCGCCGATCTCCTGAAAGCGCGCCGCCTCGACGGAGTTGGGGTTGGCTTCGAGGGTGATTTCGATGCCGGGCGCGAACCGCCAGCGTCGGGCCGCGCGCTCGATGATCGCGGCGACCGTTCCCGGCGCCATCAGCGACGGCGTGCCGCCACCGAAAAAGATCGAGCTAAGTTCACGTCCCGGCGTCGCCTCGGCGCCGCGATCCAACTCGCGCAGCAATGCGTCGCGCCAGCGCGCCTCGTCGATGCTCGCCCGGACATGCGAATTGAAGTCGCAATAAGGGCATTTCGACTTGCAAAACGGCCAATGGACATAAAGCGCGAGCATCTCAGCCATTGAGATAGGCCGCGCGGAATTTTTCGAAAGCCCGCGCGCGGTGGCTGATCTTGTGTTTGTCCGCCGGCGCCATCTCGCCGAAGGTGAGCGTGCCGCCTTCCGGCACGAAGATCGGATCGTAGCCGAAGCCTTTGTCGCCGCGCGGCGGCCAGACCAAGCTGCCATGGGCCTCGCCGCGAAAAGTCTCGACCGCGCCATCGGGCCAGCCTAGCGCCAGCACCGCGACGAACGCGGCGCGCCGATCCGACTCCCCGCGCAGTTGGGCCTCGACCTGTTTCATCGCGACGGTGAAATCCTTGGTCGGTCCGGCCCAACGCGCCGAATAAATTCCGGGCGCGCCGCCGAGCGCCGGCACCACCAATCCCGAATCGTCGGCAAGCGCAGGCAAACCGCTGGCTTGGGCGGCCGCGCGCGCCTTGAGGGCGGCATTCTCCTCGAAGGTGGTGCCGGTTTCCTCGGGCTCGGGTAAGCCCAAGGCCGCGGCGCCGGCCGTGGCCAGGCCCAATGGCGCGAGCAATTCCTCGATCTCCTTGAGCTTGCCCCGATTATGGGTGGCGACGACCAGTCGCCGGCCGGTCAGCGTCCGCGCCATCGGCTCAGTCGAGGCCAAGCGCCTGGCGCTGCGCCCGATGCAGCTCGGCAATGCCCTTGCGCGCGAGGATCATCAGCGCGGCAAAGCGCCGCTCGTCGAACGGCGCGGCCTCGGCGGTCGCTTGAATCTCGACGATGCCGCCCGCGGCGGTGAAGACGAAATTCGCGTCCGCCTCCGCCGCCGAATCCTCGGCGTAATCGAGATCGAGCACCGGCTCGCCTTGATGGATGCCGCACGACACCGCCGCGACCGCGTCGATCAGCGGCAGTGCCGGAAGCGTGCCCTTTGCCACCAAGCCCTTCAAGGCGAGATAAAGCGCCACATAACTTCCGGTGATCGCGGCGGTGCGGGTGCCGCCGTCGGCCTGAATGACGTCGCAATCGATGGTGATCTGGCGCTCGCCGAGCTTCGGCAGATCCGCGACCGCGCGTAAAGATCGTCCGATCAGGCGCTGAATTTCCTGGGTGCGGCCCGATTGTTTGCCGCGCGCCGCCTCGCGGTCGGTGCGGGTGTGGGTGGAACGCGGCAGCATGCCGTATTCGGCGGTGATCCAGCCGCGCCCGGAATTGCGCAAAAACGGCGGCAGCCGGTCCTCGACGCTAGCGGTGCACAGTACATGGGTATCGCCGAAACAGGCGAGGCACGAACCTTCGGCGTGCTTGGCGAAGCCCGGCTCGAGCCGGACCTGGCGCAGCGCGTCGGCCGCGCGCCCCGATGGTCGCGTCATCCTTTTCGTCCTTTCGTTGGCGCCCGAAAGCTAGTGACCTGGCACCGCTTCGTCCAGGGGCGAGGTTGACCCGCGCCGCCGCGCCACCTAAATCATGACGGCCTTCCATGTCGTTGACCCCATGATCACCGAGCTGAACGAACGCAGCCGCGAGATTTTCCGCAGGATCGTCGAGTCTTATGTCGAGACCGGCGAGCCGGTGGGATCGCGCACACTGTCCCGGCGCGGCGATCTCGATCTCTCGCCCGCGACCATCCGGAACGTCATGGCCGATCTCGAGGAGGCGGGGCTGTTGTTCGCGCCGCATACCTCGGCGGGCCGGCTGCCGACCGAGGCCGGCCTAAGGCTCTTCGTCAACGGGCTGATGGAGTTGGGGGGCTTGAGCGAGGATGAGCGGCGTGACATCGAAACCCGCTGCGTCGCCGCCGGCAAGAGCTTCGCGGAAACGCTCGAACAGGCGACCGACATGCTGGCGTGATTGTCGCGCTGCGCTGGGCTGGTGATCGCGCCCAAGACCGAGCGGCCCTTGAAGCATGTCGAGTTCGTGCCGCTGTCGCCGGGCCGCGCCCTCGTCGTGATGGTGACCGAGGATGGTCTGGTGGAAAATCGGCTGATCGACGTGCCGCTCGGCACGCCGCCCTCGGCCATGGTGGCGGCCGGCAATTATTTGAGCGCGCGTCTCGTCGGCCGTACCGTCGAGGAAGCGCGCGCCGCGGTCGCCGCCGAGATCGCCGCCACCCGCGCCGAGCTCGACGGGCTGACGGCGAAACTGGTCGAGGCGGGGCTCGCCTCTTGGGCGGGCGGCGGCCACGACGCCGCGCTGATCGTGCGCGGCCAGGCCAAGCTCTTGAACGATGTCACCGCGCTGGGCGATCTCGAACGGCTGCGCGCGCTGTTCGACGCGCTCGAAACCAGGGAAACGATGGTGCGGCTCTTGGATGCCGCGCGCGATGGCCAGGGCGCGCAGATTTTCATCGGCGCCGACAATCCGCTGTTCGGCCTCGCCGGCTGCTCGATGATCGTGGCGCCCTACGCCAATCGCCGCGAGCAAGTGGTCGGCGCGATCGGCGTCATCGGCCCGACCCGTATCAATTACGCCCGCATCATTCCGCTCGTCGATTACACGGCGAAAGTGATCGGGCGCCTGCTCGGATAAGGACGATGAACGATCAAGCCAATCAGCCTTACGAACCCGGCGCGGGCGATCCGCCGCTTGAGGCGCGGATAGCCGAAATCGCCGAGCGGGCGGCGGCCGCGGAAGAAAAGCTGGCGGCGGCCGAGGCGCAGATCGCGGAGCTGAAGGATTTGCGGCTGCGCGCCCTCGCCGAAAGCGAGAATCAGCGCAAACGCGCCCAGCGCGAGCGCGACGACGCCGGCAAATACGCCGCCTCGAGCTTCGCCAAGGACATGCTCGACGTCGCCGACAATCTACGCCGCGCGTTGGCGAGCGTGCCGGAGGAGAGCGAGTGGGACGAGCTGACCCGCAATCTCCTCGCCGGCGTCGCCGCCACCGAGCGCGAATTGCTGGCGGCGCTCGAGCGCCACGGCATCCGCCGCATTGAGCCGCTGGGCGAGCGCTTCGACCATAATTTCCACCAAGCCATGTTCGAGGTCGAGAATACCGGACAGCCCGCCGGCACCATCGTCCAAGTGTTGCAGCCGGGCTATGTCATGCATGACCGGCTATTGCGTCCGGCGCTGGTGAGTGTCGCCAAGGCCGCACGGGAATCGGACAACGTCGCTTAGACGTTAAGCGCCGCGATAAAATTCTCACGGTCGACATTGCCGCCCGAGGCGACGACGCAGACCGCGTGCTTCTCGCCGGCGACCCGGCCCGCCAATACCGCCGCCAGCGCCACCGCGCCGGACGGCTCCAACACCAGTTTCAGTTCCTGAAACGCAACCGCCATGGCGCGGCGCACCTCGTCATCGTCGGTAACGAGGCCGCCGGCGAGGCGCGGCTGGTTGATGGCGAAGGTGATCTCGCCGGGGATCGTGCCGAGAAGCGCGTCGCAGATCGAATGCGCCCCCGGCAGATTGCCGACACGGCTCCCTGTTGCCAGCGAGCGGGCATGGTCGTCGAGCCCGATCGGCTCGGCGGTATAAAGACGTGTGCCCGGGCTCACTGCCTCGGCGGCGAGGGCGCAGCCCGCGATCAGGCCGCCGCCGCTTGCCGGCGCGATGAAAGCATCGAATGCGATGCCATGCGCCGCGGCGTCCTCGATCGCTTCGAGCGCCACCGTGCCTTGGCCGGCGATCACGAATTTGTCGTCGAACGGCTTGATCAGGGTCAGGCCGCGCTCGGCGGCGATGCGGGCGGCGATGTCTTCGCGGCTCTCCGTCGCGCGGTCATAGGGCACGATTTCGGCGCCATAACTTTTGGTATTGGCGAGCTTGATCGCGGGCGCGTCCGCCGGCATCACGATGACCGCCGGTATGCCCAAAAGCGAAGCGGCGCAGGCGACGCCCTGGGCGTGATTGCCGGAGGAAAACGCCACCACCCCGGATGCGCGCTCGGCCTCGGTCAGGCGCGAGATGCGGTTAAAGGCGCCGCGGAACTTGAACGAGCCGGTGCGCTGCAATGGCTCGGCCTTGATGAACAAACGAAAGCCGAGTCGCGCGCTCAAGGCCGGCGCTTCCAGGAGCGGCGTGCGCACCGCCCAGCCGCGCAAGCGCGTGGCCGCCTCCTCGACATCGGTAAAACTCGGGTAATCGGCAGGATTTGGCGGAATGCGCGGCTCCATGGCCTTGCGACAGGGTAGCCCCTTCCATATATAACTGTGGCGCGATGTCACAATCGTGCAAAAAACTTGGCTATTGGGGTGTCGTTCGGTTCCGTCCCGGGCCGGCGCCCCTG
>JAATGI010000293.1 GCA_015654725.1 Rhodospirillales bacterium | reverse complement strand
TTCGCCGACGAACCGGATTTTCTGCCCGAGGTGCGGCGCTTTTCCGAGCGCTGTTACGAACTGGTCTCGTTCCTGACCGATGTGATGCGCGTCGAGCGGGTCGCGGCGCGCTATCGCGGCGTCGCCACTTACCACGACGCCTGCTCGGGCCTGCGCGAGCTGGGCGTGCGCGGCCAGCCGCGACGGCTGCTCGCGAGCGTCGCGGGCTTGTCGCTCACCGAGCTTCCCGGCGCCGATGTCTGCTGCGGTTTCGGCGGCACGTTTTGCATCAAATATCCCGATATTTCGGAACGGATGGCCGCCGACAAAGTCGCGGATGTGGCGGCGACCGGCGCCGACACCTTGCTCGCGGGCGATCTCGGCTGTCTTCTCAACATGGCGGGCAAGGCCTCGCGTCAGGCCAAGCCCTTGCGCGTGCGTCACGTCGCCGAAGTGCTGGCCGATATGGCGGACGACATCGCGCCGATCGGCGCCGAACCGGGGGCGCGGTGATGGAAGCGACGAGCCACGCCTTCAAGGAGAATGCCAGCCGCGCGCTCGGCGATAAAAATCTCCAAGCCGCGCTCGGCATTCTCAAACACAATTTCGCCGGCCGGCGCGGCGCGGCGGTGGCGCGCCTCCCCGAATTCGACCAGCTCCGCGAGGAGGGCCGCGCGATCAAGGACCATGTGCTCGAACATCTCGATCTCTATCTCGAAATCTTCGAGCGCAACGTGACCGCGCTCGGCGGCCAAGTGCATTGGGCCGCCGACGCCGAGGAGGCGCGGGCGGCGGTGCTGGCGATCTGCCAGGGCGCCGGCGCCAAGACCGTGTCCAAGGGCAAATCGATGATCGCCGAGGAAATCGGCGTCAACGACCATCTCGAAAAAAACGGCATCGTGCCGATCGAGACCGATCTCGGCGAATACATCATCCAGCTTCGCCACGAAACGCCGAGCCACATCATCGCGCCCGCGATTCATCTGGTGAAGGAACAAGTCGCGGAAACTTTTCGCGCCGCCCACACCCAGCTCGATCCGGCGCGGCCGCTCTCGGAGCCGCGCCAGATGTGCGACGAGGCGCGGGCGCTGCTGCGTCCCAAATTCCTCGCCGCCGATGTCGGCATCACCGGCGCGAATTTTCTTATCGCCGAGACCGGCTCCTCGATCATCGTCACCAACGAGGGCAATGGCGACCTGACGCAGAACCTCACCCGCGTCCATATCGTTCTGGCCAGTCTGGAAAAGATCGTGCCGACGCTGGAGGATGTTTCAACGCTGCTCCGCCTGTTGGCGCGCTCGGCGACCGGCCAGGAATTCTCGACTTACACCACGGTCTCGTCCGGTCCGCGCCGGCCCGAGGACACCGACGGGCCGGAGGCCTATCACGTCGTGCTCCTCGACAACGGGCGCAGCGCCATGCTGGGCACCGAGTTCCAGGACATGCTGCGTTGCATCCGCTGCGGCGCCTGTTTCAATCATTGTCCCGTCTATGGCTCGGTCGGCGGCCATGCCTATGGTTGGGTCTATGGCGGGCCGATGGGGTCGGTGCTGACGCCGCAGCTCATCGGCGTGAAGGAAGCGGGCAGCCTGCCCAACGCCTCGACCTTTTGCGGGCGCTGCGAAAGCGCGTGCCCGATGAAAATTCCGTTGCCCAAGATGATGCGGCATTGGCGCGAGCGCGAATTCGAGCACCATTTGCAGCCGACCGTCTATCGCTCCGGGCTGAAGCTCTGGGCGTATCTCGCGCGGCGTCCGACGCTTTATCGCCTCGTTACCAGACTCGGCGCCGCCGCGCTCGGCGTGGCGGGGAAATCGCGCGGCCGCTTCCGCTCGCTGCCGCTGGCGCGGGGCTGGACCAAGGGCCGCGACATGCCGGCGCCCGAAGGCAAGACCTTCATGGCATTGTGGGCGGAGCGGAAGCGGGCAGGCTGAGATGATCTTTCCGCCGCAAGCCCCCTCCCGACAAAGCTGCGCTTTGTTCTCCCTCCCCCGCTTGCGGGGGAGGGTTGGGGTGGGGGCATGACCGGTTCACGAGAAACAATCCTCGGCAATTTGCGCCGCTCCTTGAAACGCGGCGAGAACGGCGCCGCCGAAGCCGTGCGAGAGCGGCTCGCGGAGCACCGGCGCAACACCGTTCCGGCGCGCGCCGAGTCGCTCGATCATGGCGGCCGGATCGCGCTGTTCATCGCGATGGCCGGGGAAGTCTCGGCCACGGTGGCGCGCCTCGCCGATCTCGATGCCGTTCCCGGCGCCGTCGCCGACTATCTGGCGCAACATAATTTGCCCTCGAACCTCGTCGCCACGCCCGATCCCGCGCTTGAGGCGATTCCCTGGGAGCGGTGGCCGACTCTATCGCTCCGCAAGGGCATTGCCGGCGCCGACGACCTGACCGGCATCACCGGCGCCTTTGCCGGCGTGGCCGAGACCGGAACCCTGATGTTGCTCTCGGGCCCGGACAGCCCGACGCGCAACAATTTCCTGCCCGACAATCACATCGTCGTGCTGCGGGGCGATCAGATCATCGCGAGTTACGAGGAAGGCTGGACGCGCTTGCGCGCCTTGAAGACGCTCAAGGAAGGGCATTTCACCATGCCGCGCACGGTCAATTTCATCACCGGCCCGTCGCGCACGGCGGACATCGAATTGAAGATCGAGATGGGCATACACGGCCCGCGCCGTCTCCATATGCTGATCGTCGATGAAGCGCCGGGCGATTAAGCCCGAGGTGGGCGAGCTATGGCGCGCGGCGATGCGCGGCGTCGCGCGCGAAGGCGCCGCCGCCAAGACATCAGCCCAAAGCAAATTCTCTTCGAGGGATACCGAAAAATCATCCACCCCCCCGGCGAAAGCCGGGGTCCACGGCAAAAGCGAACTCGCCCTTGCCATGGATTCCGGCTTGCGCCGGAATGGAGAAAAAAAGCCGTCACTTCATCAACCAACCCCCGGCCTCGATCGCCGCACCGCTTTGCGCGTGAAGCGCGGGCAAATGCCGATCGAGGCACGGCTCGATCTTCATGGCATGACCCAGGCCGAAGCGCATGGCGAACTCGCGGCGTTCGTCGCCCGCGCGAGTGCTACGGGGAAACGCGCGCTGCTGGTCGTCACGGGCAAGGGAACGCGCGAAGGCGGCGGCGTCT
>JAATGI010000487.1 GCA_015654725.1 Rhodospirillales bacterium | reverse complement strand
GGTAGAATTGCAGCCGCGCGTTCGCGGTCTTGGCGCTGGTCGCCACCAGCCGCAGCGCGTCGGCGGCGAAACTGGGATCGTTTTCGCCCATCAATTCGATGCCGTTCGCCACCGCGCCGAGCGGCCCGGCGAACTCGTGGCACAAGCGCGCCGTCATCAATTGCAACACGCGAAGATCCAGATCGGCGGCCATTACTTCCCCTTGCCGCCATTATCCGCCGCCGGGCGTGGCGATGCGAGCAGGCTTTCAGCCTTCGCAAGATCGTCAGGACGATTGGCGTTGAGGAACGGGTCCGCCGCGCCGACCGCGAATTCCACTGTCGCCAACGGATAGCGCGCGTTCCAGCCATCGACCTTGCGCACGCCCTCGTCGGTCAAAGCCCGGCGCAATTCGTCCCTGATATCGAGCGGCCACAGTCCAAAGACGGGATGGCTTCGCCCGCCCGACGCAGCGCAGGCCAGCCGCGCCCCGTTCCGCTCCAGCGCCGCCGCGAGCCGCGCCACCAGATCGAGCGGGAAGAACGGCGCATCGCAGGCGAAGCTCGCGACATGGCCGATGCCGGCGAGATTGCTCGCCCAATCGAGGCCGGCGAGAATGCCGGCGAGCGGTCCGATCTGGCCGGCGATGCTGTCGGCCAGCACCGGCAGGCCGAAGGATTGGAACCGTGCCGGATCGCCGTTGGCCGAAATCGCCAGCGCCCCGACCTGAGGCCGCGCCCGCGCGATGGCATGGGCGATGAGGGGTTTTCCAGCCAAAAGCCGCAGCGCCTTGTCGCCGCCGCCCATGCGCCGCGATTGTCCTCCCGCCAAGACGATGCCGGCGATGTTCATGTAGGGCCGCGACCTCATATTGCCCGCGGCCCAACTATGGTATAGGGCAGGTCGCAAACCAAGGGCGGGAAGCCCATATACGTTACGCCATGATCGATCCGTTCGACCGTACTATCAGCTATCTGCGCGTGTCGGTGACCGACCGCTGCGACTTCCGCTGCGTCTATTGCATGTCGGAAGACATGAATTTCTTGCCCAAGGCCGAAATCCTGACGCTTGAGGAATTGGACCGGCTCGCCAGCGCCTTCATCGGCATGGGCGTGAAGAAGCTGCGCTTGACCGGCGGCGAGCCGCTGGTGCGCCGAAATATCGTCTGGCTGTTCAAGGCGCTGGGCCGGCATCTCACGACCGGCGCGCTTGAAGAACTGACGCTGACCACCAACGGCAGCCAGCTCGCGCGCTTTGCCGGCGACCTGAAGGAAGCCGGGGTGAAACGGGTCAATGTCTCGCTCGACACCCTCGACGCCGCCAAGTTCAAGGCGATCACGCGCTGGGGCCGCTTCGAGCAGGTGATGAGCGGCATCGAGGCCGCCAAACAAGCCGGCCTCCAGGTCAAGATCAACGCGGTCGCCTTGAAGGGCGTCAATGACGGCGAGTTCGACCGGCTCATCGGCTGGTGCGGCGAGGAAGGCTTCGACCTGACCCTGATCGAGGTCATGCCGATGGGCGATATGGGCGCGGCGAGCCGTGTCGATCAATATCTGCCCTTGTCGTTGGTGCGCGCCGATTTGGGCAAGCGCTGGACGCTCGATGAGAGCGACTACCGCACCGGCGGCCCGGCGCGCTATTACACCGTGCGCGAGACCGGCCGGCGCCTCGGCATGATCACGCCGATGACCCATAATTTCTGCGAAAGCTGCAATCGTGTGCGGCTGACCTGCACCGGCACCCTGTTCATGTGCCTGGGCCAGGAAGACGCCGCCGATCTGCGCGCGCCGCTCCGCGCCGCCGAAAGCGACGCGCCGGTCGAGGCCGCGATCCGCGCCGCCATCGCGCGCAAGCCCAAGGGCCATGACTTCGTCATCGACCGCCGGCACGACCGGCCCTCGGTGTCGCGTCATATGAACGTTACCGGCGGCTGACGCCCGTTCTATACTTCCGCCGATGAGCGGGTTCGAAAAAATCGGCATTGTCGCGAGCGAGGCCCCGGCGGCACAAGCGGCCCTGGCCGAATTGCGCGCGCGCTATCAGCCGGCGCCGCCCGAACAAGCCGATATCGTGGTGGCGCTCGGCGGCGACGGCTTCATGCTCGAGACGCTGCACCGCTATCGCGAGCGCGATGTTCCCTTTTACGGCATGCATCGTGGCAGCGTCGGCTTTCTCATGAACGGTTACAGCCCGGACGGGCTGAAGGAGCGGCTCGCGCGCGCGGCCGCGGTCGTGGTTCATCCCCTGGAAATGCGGGCATCCGACCAAGCCGGCGTTACCCACTTCGCGATCGCGATCAACGAAGTCTCTCTGGTGCGCCAGGGCCGCCAGGCGGCGAAGCTCAAGATCGCCGTCGACGGGACGGTCCGGCTCGACGAGTTGATGGCCGACGGCGTGCTGGTCGCCACCCCGGTCGGCAGCACCGCCTACAATCTCTCGGCGCACGGGCCGATCATCCCGCTCGGCGCCGGGATTCTGGCGCTGACTCCGATCAGCGGCTTCCGGCCGCGGCAATGGCGCGGCGCGCTGCTGCCGCACCAGGCGCGGGTGCGCTTCGACGTGCTCGAGGCCGAACGCCGTCCCGTGAGCGCCGCCGCCGACTTCACCGAGATACGCGACGTGGTCTCGGTCACGGTGCGCGAAGCCGACGAAATCTCCTTCACCATGCTGTTCGACCCCGAGCACAATCTCGAGGAACGGGTGCTGAAGGAGCAGTTTCAAGGTTAGTTCGTCGCTCTGGCTTCGGGCCTTTGCCTGCGTCATAGTCGCGCCATGTCCGGCGCCCGAATTTCCAGCCGCGAGATGATCGAGCGGCTCATCGCCTTCGACACCACCAGCCGGGACAGCAATCTCGCCCTCATCGATTTCGTGCGCGATTATCTCGCCGGCTGGGGAATTGCCAGCGAATTGTTCTTCGACCGCGACGGCGGCAAGGCGGATCTTTACGCCACCATCGGCCCCGAGGATCGCGGCGGCATCGTGCTGTCGGGCCACACCGACACGGTGCCGGTCGATGGCCAAAGCTGGAGCAGCGATCCGTTCAAGGCGACGGAACGGAACGGACGGCTTTACGCGCGCGGCAGTTCCGACATGAAAAGCTTTATCGCGGTGGCGCTGGCGCAGGTGCCGGACTTCGCGGCGGCGCCGCTGACGACGCCGCTTCACTTCGCCTTGTCCTATGACGAGGAGATCGGCTGCATCGGCGTGCGCGATTTGATCGCCGATCTCAAGCGGCGGCCGGTGCGGCCCGTGGCCTGCATCGTCGGCGAGCCGACCTCGATGCGCGCGGTGATCGCGCATAAGGGCAAGCTCAGCCTGCGTTGCGTCGTGACCGGGCGCGAAACCCACTCCGCGCTGACGCATGAAGGCGTCAACGCGGTCGAGGCCGCGGCGGAGATCGTCGCCTATCTGAAAAAAATGGCGCGGCGCAAGCGCGACGAGGGGCCGTTCGACCCCGGCTTCACCCCGCCTTACACCACCATCCATACCGGCACGATCCGCGGCGGCACCGCGATGAATATCGTGCCGCGCGAATGCTCGTTCGATTTCGAAATTCGCGCCATCGCCGAGGACGATCCCGAGCGCTTGTTCGCCGAGCTGCGCGACTACGCGATGGCCGCGCTGTTGCCGGAAATGCGCGCCGTCAGCGAGCATGCCGAGATCGCGTTTCACGCGCTCAACGCCGCGCCCGGACTCTCGACCTCGCCCGACGCCGATATCGTCAAGCTGGTGCAGACGCTGACGGGATCCAACAGCACGGGCAAAGTCGCCTTCGCCGCCGAGGCCGGGCTATTCCAAGAGGCCGATATCGCGAGCGTGATTTGCGGCCCCGGCTCGATCGAACAGGCGCACAAGCCCGACGAATTCATCGCCCTCGGCCAGGTCGAAGGTTGCGAAGATTTCATGCGCCGCCTGTTGACGCATTTGCGCGCGTGACTTATCGCTGAGCCTGACGTGGCGCAGAAGCGCCTTTCCGTGCGGCCGGCCGGACGTTAATGTCGGCGCTCCCACAACCGGAGTCATGAGTTGGCACAGCAAGCCCTTCGCATCTTGAAATATGCCGTCTGCATCGCGGCGGGTGCCGCCCTGCCCTTCGTCGCCATCGGCTTCGCCACCCCCGAAAAACCATCCGGCGTGACCTTCAACCTGCTCGCCGAGGTCTATCAGACGGTGAAAGGAAACTACGTCGAGCCGGTAACCGACCAGAAACTGGTCGAGGGCTCGATCAAGGGCATGCTCGCCAATCTCGATCCGCATTCGAGCTACATGGACGCGACCGAGTACAAGGAGATGAAGGTCCAGACCACCGGCGAGTTCGGCGGGCTCGGCATGCAGGTCACGATGGAAGACGGCGCGGTCAAGGTGATTTCGCCGATCGACGATACCCCGGCGGCGAAGGCGGGCATCCGGCCGAACGATCTTATCATCGTCATCGATGGCGACCCGGTGAGCGACATGACGCTGTCGGAGGCGGTCGATCGCCTGCGCGGCCCGGTTGGCACCGACGTCAAGCTGCTGGTCCGGCGCGCCCAGCAAAATCCGTTCGAGCTGAAACTGACCCGCGCCGACATCAAGGTCGATCCGATCAAGTCCAAGCTCGCGGGCAACGACGTCGCCTATCTACGCATCACCAGTTTCACCGAGCGCACCTCCTCGGGACTTGAAGCCGCCTACAAGGCCCTGTCCGACAAGGCCGGGGGCAAGCTCGTGGGCGTGGTGCTGGATTTGCGCAACGATCCCGGCGGCCTGTTGGATCAGGCCGTGGCGGTGGCGAACGACTTCATCGATTCCGGAACCATCGTCAGCATCAAGGGGCGCAAGCGTTGATCACACTGTGACCGGGGTCTTGGATCAGCTTGGCCTT
>JAATGI010000435.1 GCA_015654725.1 Rhodospirillales bacterium | reverse complement strand
GGCGCCGGCCTCCTCGGCCGGTGGCGGCGGCGAGTCCGCGCTCGGCAATGGCGCGCCGGATTGGGTGCGCCGCTTGCGCGCGCAACAACGTACCCGCGCGCATCTCCACACCACGGTGCAAGCCATCAAGGAAGGCGACCGGCCTGGCCACGGCGCCACCCCCGATCTCGGTCAAGTAGAGCATTGATGCCGTTCTTCAAACGCGCGGTCCAACGCTATGGGCACACGCCGGAACCGGAGACGCCTTACCAACGGGCCGGCCAGCTCTGGGACGAGCGGATCGGCTCCGCTCGTGTCCAGGCCAGGAATTGGCGCCTCATGGCCTTCGGGTCGCTCCTGCTCTCGGCCGGGCTCGCCGCCGGCAACATCTGGCAGTCGGCGCAGAGCCGGATTACGCCCTACGTCGTCGAGGTCGACAAGACGGGCGGCGTGCGCGCGGTCGGGCCGGCGATCGAACCCTATGAGCCGACCGACGCGCAGATCGCCTATCATCTGGCGCGCTTCATCACCGATTTGCGCTCGCTTTCGATCGATCCGGTGCTGGTGCGCCAGGACTGGCTCGAAGCCTATGGCTACGCCACCGACCATGGCGCGGTGTTCCTGAACGATTACGCCCGCGCCAACGACCCCTTCAAAGATGTGGGCGAGCGCAGCATCGCCGTGCAGGTGACGAGCGTCGTTCGCGTCTCCAACGATTCCTTCCAGGTCAAATGGGTCGAGCAGCATTACGACCACGACGCGCTCGCCAAGACCGAGCGCTGGACGGCGATTCTCTCGATCGTCGAGCGCCGGCCCCGCACCGAGGAGACGCTGCGCCGCGATCCCCTCGGCCTCTATGTCAACGGCATCAACTGGTCGCGCGAGCTCAACCCCGGAGAAACGCCATGATCCGATTCATGTTCCCCACACTTATTCTATTCGTTTCCGCCTTGGCCCTGGCGGCCTGCTCGGACGGCGTGAAGCCGCCCTCGATCTTCTATGACAAAGATTCCTTCAAGCAGGCCGTCGCGGCGTCGGAACCGGCGAAGCCCGTGCAAGTGGTGCCGATACCCGAACCGTTGCCGCTGCCCGGCCAGCTTATGCCGCCGCCCTCGGTGAAGCGCGATCCGCGGCCGCCGACCAAACGCGTCGACGACGCCAACAAAGAGGCGATCCGCGAGCCGACCAGGGACGGCTACATCGATGCCGTGCAGGTCTATCCCTTCACCGACGGCGCGCTTTACCGGCTCTATGCCGCGCCCGAAGAGGTGAGCGATATCGCGCTCCAGCCGGGCGAGACCCTGACCGCGATCTCCGCCGGCGACACGGTGCGCTGGGTGGTCGGCGACACATCGAGCGGGACCGCCGGAGGCAAGCAAGTCCATGTCCTGGTCAAACCCTTCGCCGCCGGTCTTCGCACCAATCTCGTCATCACTACTGATCGCCGCTCCTACCATCTCCAGCTCGAAAGTACCGACAAGACCTATATGGCGGCGGTGTCCTGGACCTATCCGATGGACACGCTGTTGGCGCTCCGGAGCGAGAATCAGCGAGCCGAAGCGGTCCAGCCGATCGCGTCCGGCGTGGCGCTCGAGAATCTCCGCTTCCGCTACGCCATCACCGGCGACAACCCGCCCTGGAAACCGCTGCGCGCCTTCGACGACGGTTCCAAGGTCTATATCGAGTTCCCCGACCGCATCGACCAGGGCGAGGCACCGCCCCTGTTCGTGGTCGGACCCACCGGCGGCACCGAACTAGTCAATTACCGCGTCCGCGACAACTACTACATCGTCGACCGTCTCTTCGCCGCCGCCGAATTGCGTTTCGGCCAGGACCCGCAACAAGTCGTGCGCATCAGCCGCACCGACGGCCAGCGCGCGAGCGACGCCGCCTCTCGAGCGGCGCGATAGGAGAAGACCCCTATGGGTGACAATCCCCGCCCCGATCCGGATTCCCTGGTGCTGCGGGGGCGGCCGCGCCGGGTCGTGCGCTTCAAACGTCACGTCGTGATCGGCATTGCCGCGATCGCGTGCATCGGCATTCTCGGCGCGACCTGGCTGGCGCTCCGCGGCTCGAATTTCCGCCACGGTGGCGGCGATCAGGACCTCCACGGCACCGATCGCAAATCGACGCCCGACGGTCTCTCGACACTCCCCGGCAGCTACGACCAGATCAAACAGCCGCCCAAGCTCGGAGCACCTTTGCCCGGCGATCTCGGCCGCCCGGTGGTCCATGAGGAAAAGAATCTCGGCCTCCGGCCCGATCCCGAGGACGATGCCGCCCGCGCCGAGCGGATGCGCATCGCCCAGCAGGCCCGCCAGGCTTTGGAAGCCGGCGTGTTCTTTCCGCTCACCCGCGGCGAAGGCGTGGCGAGCCTGTTGCAGCCGGCCGTTCAGACCAAGACCGAAGGCGACAATGCCGGGACATCGACGCCGGCCGCGGCGAGCAGCGACAAGCTCGCCCTCGATCCCGCGCGCGACCCGAACGACAATCAGCGCAAATTGGATTTCCTCAATCGGAAGGTCGAAAGCAGTGTCTACAACCCCCACGCCCTCCAGGAGCCGGTGTCGCCTTACGAGGTCCTCGCCGGCACGGTGCTTCCTGCCAGTCTCATTACCGGGCTCAATTCGGATCTGCCCGGCGAGGTCATCGCCCAGGTCACCGAGAATGTCTACGACACCGTCACGGGCGGGACTCTGCTAATTCCGCAAGGCGCCCGCCTCATCGGCACCTATGACAGCGTCATCGCTTTCGGCCAGAGCCGCGCCCTCGTGGTCTGGCAGCGCATCGTCATGCCCAACGGCACCTCGGTGCAGGTCGACAATCTACCGGCCACCGACACCGCCGGCTATGCCGGGCTCGAGGACCAGGTCGATTACCACACCTGGTCGCTGTTGAAGGGCATCGCCCTTTCGACCCTCCTCGGTGTCGGCAGTCAGCTCAGTTTCGGCAACCAGCAGAACGATCTCATCCAGGCGATCGCGCAGTCGGCCCAGAACAGCACCGCCCAGGCCGGCCAGAGCATAGTCGAGAAGGACCCCAATATCCAGCCCACCACCACCGTCCGTC
>JAATGI010000382.1 GCA_015654725.1 Rhodospirillales bacterium | reverse complement strand
GCTCGATGTCTTTCCGGTCGAGCCGGCCAAGGAGAACATCCTGTTCGGCCGCGACAATATCGTGGCGACGCCGCATCTCGGCGCCTCCACCACCGAGGCGCAGGAAAACGTGGCGCTGCAAATCGCCGAGCAAATGTCGGACTTTCTCGTCACCGGCGCCGTCACCAACGCCGTCAATCTGCCGTCGCTTTCGGCCGAGGAGGCGGCGCGCCTCCGGCCCTATATGAGGCTCGCCGAGCAGCTTGGCGGCTTCGCCGGCCAACTCGTCGAGGCGCAGTTGCGCGCGGTCGAGATCGAGTATGAGGGGCATGTCGCCAACCTCAACATCAAGCCGCTGACCGCGATCGCGCTGGCGAGCCTGCTGGCGCCAACGCTCGCCGCCGTCAACATGGTCAACGTGCCGGTGATTTGCCGCGAGCGCGATATCCGGGTCAGCGAGACGCGGCGCTCCGAGCCGTCGAACTACCAGACCCTGATGCGCCTCACCGCCATCGCCGCCGAGCGCCGGCACAGCGTTACCGGCACCTTGTTCGGCGACAAGCCGCGCCTGATCGAAATCGAAGGCGTGAGTTTCGAGGCCGAGCTCGGCCCGCGCGTGCTCTTCGTGCGCAACATCGACAAGCCCGGCTTCGTCGGCAATCTCGGCCGCACGCTGGGCGAGGCCGGGATCAATATCGGCACCTTCCATATGGGCCGGATCGAATCCGGCGGCGACGCGATCTGCCTGATCACGGTGGATTCGGCGCTGAGCGACGCGGTGCTCGACCGCGTGCGCCACATCCCCAACGTGGTCCAGGCGAAGCTGCTGAGTTTCTGACGAGGAGACCGCCATGATGAACGAGACCGTGACCAAGAGCCGGCCGCGCGCCGCCAAGAGCAGGATGAAGCTCGCGGTCGCGCGCAAATCGGCGCCGAATTTCGTCAAGGGACGCCGCGATTTCTTTAACTATCGCGAGCTCGGCGTGACCGACGCCACCAACGGCGCAATGCGCGCGCAAGTGACGTCGGCGAGCCAAGGCTTGTCGCGCCCGACCGGCTGGCATTATCACGCCTGCGAAATGCAGTTCGTCTATATGCTCGAAGGCTGGCTGGAGCTCGAATTCGAGAATGGCGAAAAATGCCGTCTCGAAGCCGGCGATTCTGTCATGATCCCGGGCGGCCTGAAGCATCAGGAAACCCGCACCTCCCAGACGATGGAGTTGCTCGAAATCTCGCTGCCGGCGGAAATGGGCACCATCGCCTGCGACCCGCCGAGGTAGGTCTTCGATCCAGGCCCGCGCTTGCGGCGGCGACTCAAACCCGCTATGCCCGCCGCCATGACCGACACCGTACATAAGGCGCTGTTGCCGCAAGGCGTGGCCGATCTGCTGCCGCCTCAGGCCGAGGCCGAGGCGGAGTTGGTCGAGAAGCTGATGGCGGTGCTGGCGAGCCACGGCTATGAGCGGGTCGAGCCGCCGCTTGTCGAGTTCGAGGCCAATCTCTTGTCCGGCGCCGGCGCGGCGATGGCGAAGGAGACTTTTCGCCTGATGGACCCGGTCTCGCGGCAGATGATCGGCGTGCGCGCCGACATGACGCCGCAAGTGGCGCGGATCGCGGCGACGCGGCTCGAAGGGGCGCCGCGGCCGTTGCGACTCTCCTATGCCGGCCAGGTGCTGCGCGTCAAAGGCAGCCAGGTGAATCCGGCGCGGCAACTCGGCCAGGTCGGCGCGGAGTTGATCGGCACCGACGCGATCGCCGCCGATCTCGAAGCCTTGACCGTCGCGGCCGAGGCGCTCGAAACCGTCGGCATCGCGAACCTGTCGGTCGATCTCACGCTGCCGCGGCTGGTGCCGTCGCTCAACGCGGCCCTGGGTCTCGATGACGTCCAGGCCGAGCGGGCGCGGGCGGCGCTCGACCACAAGGATGCCGCCGCGATCGCGGCGATCGGCGGCGCGGCGGCGTCGCTTTTGGGCAAGCTGTTGCGCGCCGCGGGTACCGCCGACAAGGCGCTGGCAGCCTTGGGCGACCTCGATCTGCCGGCCGAGGCGGCGGGCGAATGCGAGCGCCTCGCCGCCGTGACCGCGCGTCTCAAGGCAAGGGCGCCGCGCATCGCCGTCACCATCGATCCGGTGGAAAATCGCGGCTTTGAATATCACACCGGCGTCAGCTTCGCGTTTTTCGCCCGCGGTGTGCGCGGCGTGCTCGGCCGCGGCGGCCGCCACCGCACCGGAAACGGCGCCGGCGAGCCCGCCACTGGCTTCACGCTGTACAGCGATACCATCGTGCAAGCGCTACCGTCGCCCGCCGCGGCGCGCCGGATTTATCTCACGGCCGGCGCCGATGACGGGGTGGCCCGGCGGCTTCGCGGCGAAGGCTGGATCACCGTCGCGGCGCTGGGCTCGGCCGAGGCCGAAGCCGAGGCCCGGCGGCTCGGCTGCGGCCACTTGCTGATCGGCGACCAAGTGCGGCCGCTCGATTAGCTCATGTCGCCGGCTCGGTCCGGCGCGCCAGGATCGTCGCCCCGGTCCACACCATCACGACCAGCACCATGTGCGTCAGCATGGCCGCTACCGCCGCGCCGACGGCGCCGTATCGCGGCACCAGAATCAGGCATAAGCCCGCATCGACAGCGGGAAGGGCGAGCTGGAACAGAATCCGGTAGCCGATATGGCCGCCGGTAATCAGCGCGTCGGCGCCGATATAATAGAGCGCATACAAGACCGGCATCGGCGACATCACCAGCAAAACCCGGCCGATGCCGCCGTAATCGGGACCCATGACCAGCGTCGCGAAGGTCGAGGCCACCGCGACGCCGATGCCGGCGATACCGCCCAGGGCAAGCCCGACCGGCACCAGCCGCCAGGCGAAGGCGAGGCTGCCGCCCGGGCCGCCGGCGCCATGCTGGAAAAAGCGCACATACGTCGAATACATCAGCGCGCGCACCGGTACCCCCGCGACATCCGCGATGCGGAACGCGGCGGCGTAGAGACCGCCCTGCGGCAGGCCCGCGAGCGCGACCACAATCGGCTTGTCGATGTCGCGAAAGCCGATGAAGCTGCACCATTGCAAGGCGAAAAATCCGCCGTCCCGCCAGTCCGCCCAGCGCGACTGCCAAACCGGGGCGCCGAGGCTCGCCACGACCCAAGCGATCGACAGCGCACCGGCCACCGCCGACGAGACGACATAATACCAGCCCCAGGATAGCGGGGTCGGATCGGACGCGGTCGCGCTCCAGATCAAGGCCGCGATGGCGCGGAACGCGCTTAACGCGATCCCCAATTCCGCCATTTCCTTGCCGCGCTCGAAAGCCTGGAAGCAATTGACCGCGAGGGTGTTGGCGCGGCCGAAGCCGATATCCGACAGCGCCACCAGCACCACCACGGCCACCGGCACCGAGGCATCGACCAGAAACGGAATGACGATGATCGCCAGCACGATCAGGCCCGGCGCGGTCACGAAAAAATAGATCAGGGCGCTTCCGAAGGCGCGCGGAAATTGGCTCGGTTCCCGCGCCACGGCGCGGATCAGGAGTTGATCGCCGCCCCAGCCGGCGAAGGCCGCGGCAATGCTGGCGAGCGCGGTGACGCTGATAAAGGCGCCATAAGACGGCGCGCCCATGGTGCGGGTAATGGCGATAAAGGACACCGCCTGCAAGGCCAGTTGCGCGGCGATGCCAAGGGTCAGAACGCCGGTGTTCCCCGCGATGGTGGAGCCGAATAGCCGGGCAAATGAAGCGTTTCTTAATAATTTAGTGAACATTTTGCTCTAAATCCGTCGATCTACCGGACTTTTCAGGAAGTTACGCCCGCTCGTCGAGATCGGACCCAAAGTTGGAGGACAGAATTGAGCGAGAGTCTAGTGCCTGAGGCATTTGTCGTCGCCAAGGCAAATCCGCGGACTCGGCGGGCCGAGAGCCTCGCCAGCCGCTGGACCGGCTATCGCCGCGTGGCGCAGCGCCGGGTCAGCATCGTGGTGGTGACGTTTTACCGCGAGGCGATGATGGCGCGCACCGTGCGCAGCTGTTTCGCGCAGCGCGCCATCGACCGCTCGGCGTTGGAGATCATCGTGGTCGACGGCTCGCCCGAGGCCACGGCGCGATCGGCGGTCGATCAATTGCGGGACGAGGCCGCCCGCGTCGGCGTCGATCTGCGCTTCGTGCACGAGCCGCGGCCCGGAATCTCGCACTCCCGCAATGCCGGGGTGAAGGCGGCGTCGGCG
>JAATGI010000229.1 GCA_015654725.1 Rhodospirillales bacterium | reverse complement strand
CGATGTCATGATGCCGGGCGAGGATGGCGTGGCGCTCACCCGCGGCCTGCGCGTTTCGAGCGCGGTTCCGATCTTGCTGCTGACCGCGATGGCGGAGCCCGAGCATCGCGTCAACGGCCTCGAACAAGGCGCCGACGACTATCTCGCCAAGCCGTTCGAGCCGCGCGAGTTGGTGCTGCGCATTCGCAACATCCTGCAGCGCGTGGCGCAGCCGCCGGCGACGGCGGAATTGCGGCTCGGCGCGTGCCGGCTCGATCTCGAACGGGGCGAATTGTTCCACGGCACGTCGCCGGTGCATCTGACCGAGGCCGAGGCCGCGCTCCTGCTGGCCTTGGCGCGGCGCGCCGACAAGCCGGTGACGCGCGAGACCTTGTCGCAAGAGGCCGGCTTCAGCGGCAATCTGCGCACCGTCGATGTGCAGATGACGCGGCTCAGGCGCAAGATCGAGCGCGATCCGAAATATCCGCGCTATCTCCTGACCGTCCGGGGAACGGGCTATGTTCTCAAGCCGGATTGAGTTGCTGCGCCCGCGCGCCGCGGCCGCGGCGCCGCCTCGCGACAGCCACAGCCGCTGGTTCAAGCGCGCGCTGCCGCGCTCGCTCTATGGCCGCTCGCTGATCATCATCATCGTGCCGCTGGTCTTGGCGCAGCTGATCGCGACCTGGGTGTTTTACGATCGCGTTTGGGAGACGGTGCTGCGACGGTTTTCCTACGCGGTATCCGCCGAGATCGGTTTCACCGTCGATGCCATGGCGATGCTCGGCGACGCGCCGACCCAGGATTTGCTGCGCCGCGCGCATGCCCGAACCGGCTTGGCGTTCGGCTTTCTGCCCGGCGAGAAACTGCCGGCCGGCATGCGGCAATTGGGCAACGGCCAGCTCGAAAATGTGCTGGCGAGCGCGCTCGGCGGGGTCGGCCACCCGTTCCGCATCGATGCCGAATTCGATCCGCGCGACATTCTGGTGTCGCTCCAACTCGATAACGGCGTGTTGCAGGTCGCGGTGCCGAGGGGGCGGCTGTTCACGCCGACGACCTATGTGTTCGTGCTGTGGATGGCGTCGTCGTCCCTGATCCTGCTGGCGATCGCGTCGATTTTCATGCGCAATCAGGTGCGCGCGCTGCGCCGCCTCGCGGCGGCGGCGGACAGTTTCGGCAAGGGCCGCGACGTGCCCAATTTCCGCCCCGCGGGGGCGAGTGAAATGCGCCTCGTCGGCGCCGCTTTTCTCAAGATGCGCGAGCGGCTCCAGCGCCAGCTCACCCAGCGCACCGAGATGCTGGCGGGGGTGTCGCACGATTTGCGCACGCCCTTGACGCGCATGCGGCTCGCGCTCGAATTCATGGCGGCGACTCCGGCCGTCGCCGAACTCAAGCACGATGTCGGCGTCATGCAGCGCATGGTCGAAGGCTATCTCGATTTCGCCAAGGGCGAAGGCGCCGGCGAGCCCGAGGACACCGACCTCGTGCTGTTGATCGAGGAGGCCACGGCGGCGGCGCGGCGCGACGGCGCCGACATATCGCTGGCGCTGCCCGAGACCTGCGTTTTGCCGCTGCGTCCCGACGCGATCCGGCGCTGCCTTGCCAATGTTCTCGGCAATGCCCGCCGCTACGGCGCCCATATCTGGGTCACCGCGCTGCAGATGAAAGACGGCGTCGATCTCTTGGTCGATGACAACGGACCGGGAATTCCCGAGGCGGAGCGCGAGAATGTGTTTCGCCCGTTTGTCCGCCTCGACCCGGCGCGCAACCCGGCCACCGGCGGGGTCGGTCTCGGCCTCACCATCGCCCGCGACATCGCGCGCGGGCACGGCGGCGATTTAGGGCTCGACCGCTCGCCGCAAGGCGGTCTGCGCGTGCGGCTGCATCTGCCCCGATAACGCAAAAGGGCCGCCTTGCGGGCGACCCTTTCGCGACACCGCTCCGCGTCAGGCGGAGAGCGTTACTTTTTCGCCTTGGCGGCGTAGTCGCGAAGTTCCTCGAAGCTTTCGGTCACGCGCTTGTTGATGACGCTGAAGGCCTCGTGATTGGTCTTGGAGAACAGCTCGGACAGTTCCTCGACCGCCGCCAGCGCCTTTTCATAAGCGCTCTTGGCGAGCACGGCGTTCTTGGCGAGCTTTTCCTCGGGCGCGCCGGGCTGGGTGAGGTCGCGCAACGCGGTGGATGCTTCCTCGATCGCCGCGGTGATGATCTCGACCTGGCGCTTGGCCATCGCCTGAGCACCCTCGACCGCGAGCTGGTTGGCCTGGGTGAAGGCTTCGAGATTCTTGCGCTGGCTGGAGAGAAGGCTTTCGACATCCAAACCGGGGATGGCAAAGCCGGCGAACGCCTTGCTGACATCCATATCGAAAAAACCTTTGCCGTTGTTCATGGGCGGGGCTTCCTTGCTCGAGTTCTGATCGGGTCGGCGCAGCGCGTATGTTGCACTGCACAATGAGCAGAATATGGAGGAACCTGCCGGACCAGTCAAGGGCCTGGGCGAAAGTTTTGCGCTGCAAGATACGGGTGTTACGCCGCTTGCGGTCGGTTTTCGCCGCGATTGAAGGGCCCCGCCTTGAGGCGCCGGTCGAGCGCCGCCATGGTTTTGGACAAATCCGGGCCGTCATCCTCGAGGAAGGTGCGGAACACCAGGGCGTAAGTTCCCGCCAGAGCCAGTACTCGGGACGGCCCGCGCCAATCCGCAGCCGAAATCCCTGCCGCCTCCAACATCCAGGCCATCGAATTGAGAAACACCGGCGCGCCGCACAACACCGCCGGATCGGCCAGTGAGTCGCGCAGGATGGTCCGCAGCGCCTTTCGATGCGGCTTCAGTGCGTCAAAACGCCGCATCAGCAATTCAAATAATTTTTCTCGGGCCGAGCCTTCGGCCTCGCCAGCCCCGAGAACCTTGGCGTCGGTTTGACGGGTGAGGGCGATCAGCAGCGACGGCTTGGTGCGGTGCCGGGCATAGGCCGCGGCGAGCGGCACCTTGGCTTCACGGGCGATTTCGCCCATGCCGAGGGCACGCCAGCCCTTGCGCTCCGCGAGGTCGAGTGCCGCCCGGATCAAGCGGTCGCTGATCTCGCTTTCGGTGCCAGGCCGTTGGGCGGGTTCAGGGGCGCCCGCCGCTGCGCCGGTCCGGGACGAACCTGATTTTTTGGCGCGTGGCATGGTCGGCCTCCCTCGTGCGGTCCCCCCAGCGGGTCCGAAGCTAACATAGGGAGCGGGGGATGGCGCGGCTAGCGCGGCCTCAATCGGCCAAATCGCGCGAACGTTTGGCGGCGGCGAGCACGGCGCGCCGCAACAGCGGCTCGAAACCGTCTTGCGCCATCAGCACATCGAGTGCCGCGCGCGTGGTGCCGCCAGGACTGGTCACGGCCTCGCGCAGAGCGGCCGCGGATTCGGGCGATACTTTCGCCAGCTCGCCCGCCCCCGCGACCGTTGCCCGCGCGAGCCTGTCGGCAAGCGCTTCCGGGAGTCCGGCTTCGATGGCGGCCTTGGTCAGGCATTCGATCAGGAGAAAGACGTAAGCGGGTCCGCTTCCCGACACCGCCGTCACCGCGTCCATCAAGCCTTCGTCGTCGATCCAGGCGACCTCGCCCACGGCCGACAGCAAGGCGTTGGCTTGGGCGCGGCCTGGTGCCGCGACCTTGCCGTTGGCGCAGGCGACGGTGATGCCGTGCCCGATCGCGGCCGGCGTGTTGGGCATGGCGCGGACAAGGGCGGCGTTCGGGCCGAGCTGGCGCGCGAGAAACGCCAGGGTCTTGCCGGCCGCGATCGAGAGAAACAACGTGCCGGCCTCCGCCAGCGCGCGGTAACGCGGCAGGGTTTCCGCCATGATCTGCGGCTTGATCGCGATGACGCCGATGGCGGGCCGGAAATCGGCCGCCAGCAGATCGGCGGCGGCCAGGAACGTGACATGCGGCGATACCGTCTTCGGCAGCGCCCCCGCCGCCGGCTCGACAATGACGTAGCGCTCGGCGAGGCCGCGTTCGAGCCAGCCGCTCAACAAGGCGCCGCCCATGCGGCCGCAGCCGATCAGGAGGATCGAGGGAATTGGCGTGACGGCGGCGGCGTCGCGCCGCCGCGAGGCTTCGCTCACGCCTCGCCGATGGGATCGATCATGGCGGCGGCGATCGCTTCCTCGGCCGGCTTTCCGCCCCAGATCACGAGTTGGAAGGCCGGATAAAAGCGCTCGCATTCGGTCACCGCGATATCGACCAGATCTTCCAATTGCTCGACGCTGGCGCCGCCCGCGCCGCGCAGCAGCACGCCTTGGCGAAAGGCGGGCGATTGATTGTCGCACGCCAAGTCGAAATGGCCGATCCACAGCCGCTCATTGATCGCCGCCAGCAATTCCAGCACCGAGGCGCGCCGCGGCTTCGGCACCTTCATGTCGAAATTGCAAGAGAAGTGCAGCGCGCTGATATCGCGCTGCCACAGGAACAGCAGCCGGTAATCGCACCACGAGCCCGAAACCTCGACCAACAATTCTTCGTCGCTGGAGCGATCGTGCGCCCATTGATTGGCTCGGACGATCTCCTCCGCGAGATCGATGGGATTGGCGATCGTTGCACCGCCCGCCACCGACAAAGAGGTCATAACCCCCTCCACCCTAACCACGACATTTGGGCTTGACCGCGATATTTAGTAGCCCCCTTTGCGCGACCACCCACATCTAGCCTGCCAAACGTCGTGAATCGGTGCAAGCGCGGAATTCATCGATCCCCAGATAATGTCACGCCACGGTCGGGCCGCTGTCGTTGGCGGCGGGGCTTTTGAGCCGCGCCAACTCGGCTTCGAGCGACGCGAGGCGGGCTTCGAGCGCTTCCTGCTCGGCGCGCGCCTTCGCCGCCATCGCCTTGACCGCCTCGAATTCCTCGCGCCGCACCAGATCCATGCGCGCCAGGACGCGCTCGGCCTGGTCCTTGATGCGGTTTTCCACCTCGGTGCCGAGATTGGCGAGGCTGCCCAAGGCGCCGTTCGCGACCTTGACGAGATCGTCGAAGAAACGGTTTTCGCTTTGCATGACGAAGCTCCTGATGGCGTCGACCCTCCGCTACCACGGATCGGACCGGTTTGGGAACGCGCGAATGCACCGCCTTTGAACAGCGATGCGGGAGCGCTTATAAGGCGGCATGATCCTGATCACCGGCGGTGCCGGCTTCATCGGCTCGAATCTGGCGGCGGCGCTCGAAGCGCGCGGCCGTCACGATCTCGTGCTGTGCGACCGGCTCGGCGCCGACGACAAGTGGCTCAACATCGCCAAGCGCGAGCTCGCGGCGCTGATCCCGCCGGAAGGCCTGTTCGCTTTTCTCGACGCCCATTCCGGCAAGATCGAGGCGGTGCTGCATCTCGGCGCGGTTTCCTCCACCACCGAGCGCGACGCCGATCTGATCGCCGCCACCAATGTCTCGCTGTCGCTGAAATTGTGGGATTGGTGCGCCGGGCACGAAACACCCTTTATCTATGCCTCGTCGGCGGCGACCTAT
>JAATGI010000453.1 GCA_015654725.1 Rhodospirillales bacterium | reverse complement strand
GGCCGGCGCCTATCTCGCCATCGGCAGCGCGCTCTCGGCCTTGACCAAGAGCCAGGTCATCGCCTTCGTGGTGACGGCGGCGGTGTGTTTCCTCTTCACCGTGAGCGGCTCGTCGATTCTACAGGGCCTGCTGAACGGCTGGGCGCCCGACGCGGTCATGCGCCACCTCGCCTTTTTCAGCTTCCTCACCCATTTCACCGCCATCATTCGCGGCGTCATCGACCTGCGCGATCTGGTGTTCTTCGGCTCGGTGATCGTGCTGTTCCTGTTCGCGAACGCGATCCTGGTCGAGTTGAAGAAGGCGGATTAGGCGATGGCCGCCCTCAAGCTGTCGCGCCGTGCCGCCGCCTGGTGGTCGCTTCTGGCCGCGGCGGTGCTGTTCGTCGCGGTCAATGTCATCGCCGAGCGCGAATTGCGCGGCGATCTCATCGATCTCACCGACAAGCGGCTTTACACGCTGTCGGGCGGGACGCGAAAGGTGCTCGCCAAGATCGAGGAGCCGATCACGCTGCGGTTTTATTATTCGCCGCGCTTGGGCGAGGCGGCGCCGCCCTATGGCATCTATGCCGAGCGGGTGCGCGAGACCTTGCAGGAATATGCCGCGCTGGCGCCCGGCAAGATCCGGCTCGAAACCGTCGATCCGGAGCCGTTCTCGCCCGAGGAAGACCGCGCCGTCGCCTTCGGGCTCCAGGGCGTGGCGCTCGCGGAGGGCGGCGACCAGGTCTATTTCGGCCTCGCCGCCACCAACGCCACCGACGACCAGCAGACCATCGGATTTTTCCAGCCCGAGCGCGAGCGCTTCCTCGAATACGATCTGACCAAGCTGATCTACAGCTTGGCGTTTCCGAAAAAGACCGTGGTCGGGATGCTGTCGACCCTGCCGCTCGAAGGCGATTTCATGGCGGCGATGCGCGGCGCGCCGCTGACCCCCTACACCATCTACGAGCAGATGCGGCAGCTCTACGATGTCCGCGAAGTCGCGACCGACGCCGACCGCATCCCCGACGGCGTCGATGTGCTGATGATCGTCCATCCGCAGCAGCTGCCGGACAAAACCCTCTACGCCATCGACCAGTTCGTGCTGAAGGGCGGCAAGGCGCTGGTGTTCGTCGATCCCTATTCCGAGGCGCAGGCCATGAAAGGCCAGCAGCAACCGGATGCCGCGCCCGACGCCGATGCCAGCGACCTGAACCGCCTTTTTACCGCCTGGGGCTTGGAGCTGGTCCCGGGCAAGGTCGCCGGCGACCGCGCCAATGCGCGCCGCGTCAATGCCGGCACCCAGAACAGCCCGCACCCCGTGGATTACGTCGCCTGGCTCGCGCTCGATCAGAACGATGTCGATCGCGACGATCCGATCACCGGCGATCTGACGCAGCTCAATTTCGCCACCGCCGGCATTCTGGAACCGATCGCGGGCGCCAAGACCAAATTCACGCCGCTCGTCTTTACCTCGGCCCAATCGGAGGAAATCCCGACCGAGAAGGTCATGGGCTTTCCCGATGTCGACTCGCTTCTGAACGGCTTCAAGTCCGACGGCAAAGCACTGACGGTCGCGGCGCGGGTCACCGGTCCGGCTCAGACCGCGTTCCCCGACGGCCCGCCGAAACCGGAAGCGGACAAGAGCAAGGCAGCGGCCGACACGCCGCCCGCCGCCGACAAAAAGCCGCCGGATCCGCTGCCGCCGCAGGTGAAGGACGCGGTCAAGCCGATCAGCGTGGTCGTGGTCGCCGATACCGATATGCTCGCCGACCGGTTCTGGGTCGAGGTCCAGGATTTCGTTGGTCAGCGCGTCGCCGTGCCCAGCGCCAATAACGGCGATCTCGTCACCAATGCCATCGATACCCTGTCGGGCGGCGAGGATCTCATCGGATTGCGCACGCGCGGCACCGCGGTCCGGCCCTTCACCCTGGTGCAAGCGCTCCAGCGCGCCGCCGACGAGCGCTATCAGGACACGGAAAAGAGCCTCGAGCAGAAGCTCAAGGACACCCAGGCCAAGATCAAGGATTTATCGGGCCGCGGCGACACCGCGACGCCGGCCGCCGATACCGATACCGGCGGCGCCTCGCTCGAACAGGCGCAGACGCTCGACAATTTCCGTAGCGAGCTTCTCAAGGTGCGGCGCCAGCTGCGCGAGGTGCAATTGGCGCTGCGCCAGGATATCGACCGTCTGCGCGACGAGGTCGAATTCGCCGATATCGCTTTCATCCCGATTCTGGTCGGCTTGGCGGCGATCGTATTGGGGCTGGTGCGTTTGAGCCGGCGCCGCCGCCGCGCCCAGAACGGCTGAACGGAGAGGGCCATGCGGCAATCCGGTCTCTTCGCCTTGTTCGGCGCCGCCATCGTCGCGGTGGTCGTGGCGGTGCTGATTTCGCTTGGCGGCGGTGGCGGCGCGAACGATCCGTTGGTGGGACGGCCGGTCATCCCCGATCTCGACAAGCGCTTGGGCGAGGTCGCCCATATCACCGTTATTCACGGCGAGACCACCGTTACCTTGGCGCGCAAGGACGGGGTGTGGACGGTGCCGGAGAAGGACGCCTATCCGGCCGATCCGGCCAAGATGCGGCAGGTTCTGTTGGGCCTCGCCGCGTTGCGCTATGCCGAGCCCAAGACCGCCAAGCCCGATCTTTATTCCCGCCTCGATGTCGAGGACCCGGACAAGAAGGGCAGCGACGCGCGTCTTATCACGCTGAGCGACGACAAGGGCGCGCTCATGGGCGAGCTGATCGTCGGCAAGCGCCGCTACGACATGTTCGGCGGCGGCAATGACGGCGTCTATATCCGCACACCGGGCCAGGCCCGCGCTTGGCTCGCCGGCGGCTCGCTCGATCTGCCGAACGCCACGCTCGACTGGCTCGACCGCAATCTCACCCAGATCTCGATCGACCGCGTCAAATCGGCGAGCTTCACCGCCGCCGACGGCACCAAAGTGACGATCGCGCGCGACCAGGCGGGCGCCGCCTTCGCGATCACGGGCGGCGTGCCGGCCGGCCAGAAGCCCAAGGGCGACGACAGCTTCAACGATGCCGCCCGCGCCTTGAGCTATTTCGATCTCGACGATGTCAAGCCGGCGGCGGCGGTGCCGTTTCCGGACAAGGGCACCAACCAGGCGGCCTTCACCACCCTCGACGGGCTGAGCGTCACGGTGACGCTGCTCGAACAGGACGAGCCTGGGGCCAAGCCCGAGGACAAGCCCAAGAAGAAATATTGGGCGAAGCTCGCGGCCGCCGGCACCGGCGCCGCCGCCAAGGAGGCCGACGCGCTCAACAAGAAACTGGGCGCCTGGGTCTATGCCATCCCCGAATTCAAGGCCACCAGCCTATCGACCAAGCTCTCCGACCTGACCGAGCCGGAGAAGGGTTCGTAAGAACGCCACCTTCAAGCTGACGCCGCGCCGGCCAGCCCTGCGCCGCACGCGGACTTGATCGCTGGCCGTTCCGCTCCCGCATTCCCATTTTCCCTCCAATCGCGTATGGATCAGGGATCACGACAACCAATCTGAGTTGGGGAGTAGGGTCATGGCAAAGGTGCTGGTTCTCTATTACGGGGCGTACGGCCATATCGAGACCAT
>JAATGI010000062.1 GCA_015654725.1 Rhodospirillales bacterium | reverse complement strand
CCCACGGTCCCCAATCCATGTCCTATTCCGAAACCACCCGCTCCATCACCGTCACGGTCGAGCCCACCTATCTCGAGGATCAATCCTCGCCGGGGGAAAACCGCTATGTCTGGGCCTATCGCGTGCGGATCGAGAACCGCGGCGGCGAGACGGTTCAGCTGCGCCGGCGCCATTGGCGCATCACCGACGCGATGGGCCGGCTGCAAGAAGTGCGCGGGCCGGGCGTTGTCGGCGAACAGCCGATCTTGGCGCCGGGCCAGATTTTCGAATATACCAGCGGCACGCCGCTCTCCACGCCGTCCGGCATCATGGTCGGGACCTACGAGATGGAGACGCGCCAAGGCGAAAGTTTCGCCATCGCCATCCCCGCCTTTTCCCTCGATTCCCCGCACCAAGCGGTCCGGCTCAACTGACGCGGCCGTCCGGCTCGTCCGACAGGAGTTTCCCGATGCGATCGAAGACGGCGGCTCTGCTCCGCCCGGCAAGCAAGTCGAAGGCGCGGCCCTCGCGCGAGGAAGCCGAGGCGGCGGTGCGCACCCTCATCGGGTGGGCCGGCGACGATCCCGACCGCGAAGGCGTGCTGGCGACGCCCGCCCGCGTCGCCCGCGCCTTCGAGGAATATTTCGACGGCTACGGCGTCGATCCGATGGAAATTCTCGGCCGCACCTTCGACGAGACCGACGGCTATGACGAGGTCGTGGTGTTGAAGGACATCCGCTTCGAATCGCATTGCGAGCATCATCTGGCGCCGATCATCGGCAAGGCCCATGTCGCCTATCTGCCGAAGCGCCGCGTGGTCGGCATCTCCAAGCTCGCGCGCCTCGTCGAGGTCTATGCCCACCGCCTGCAAATTCAGGAAAAAATGACGGCGCAGATCGCCAACACGCTCGATGACGTGCTGCAGCCGCGCGGCGTCGCGGTGGTGATCGAGGCGGCGCATCAATGCATCACCACGCGCGGCATTCACAAGCCGGGCGTGACCATGGTGACCTCGCGCATGCTGGGCTCGTTCCGCACCGATGCCTCGACGCGCCGCGAGTTCCTCTCGATCATCGGCAATCCCTCGGGCGCGGGCCTACAGAACGTCTGAGCGGTTTTGCCACCCGCGGCGGTTCGCCTTCGGCCAGGCCACGGTGCCGCCGCCTCTTGATTTGTCCGGTCGAACGCTAAAAACTAACAACCGAAGACGGCTGGAGGAACCATGTTCGTCCGCAATAGCTGGTATATCGCGGCATGGGGCGACGAGCTTGGGCAGGCGCCGTTGGCGCGGCGCATCCTCGGCGAGCCGGTGGTGCTGTTCCGCGACAAGAGCGGCAAGGCCGCCGCCATCGCCGACCGTTGTTGCCATCGCGGCACGCCGTTGTCGTTGGGCGAGGTCGTCGAGAGCGGCCTGCAATGCGGCTATCACGGCATGGTCTTCGACGGCGCCGGCAGATGCGTCCAGATTCCCGGCCAGGACAAGATTCCCGCGAGCGCGTTCGTCCCGGCCTATCCGGTGATCGAGCGCGATCATTTCATCTGGATCTGGATGGGCGAGGCGGCCAAGGCCGATCCGGCGCGGATCATCGACGCCTCCTATCACGACGACGCCGGACATTGGGCCGAGCGCCACGACAGGCTGCACATCGCGGGCAGCTATCTCCTGATGATCGATAACCTCATGGACCTGACCCATCTCGGCTATGTCCATCGCCGCACCATCGGCGGCAACCCGTCGCAGCACGTCAACGCCAAGATGGAGACCGCGCGCACCCAAACCGGCGTGCGCTTCACCCGCTGGATGCTGAACTCGCCGCCGCCGCCGACCTATGTGAAGGCCTATGGCTTCAAGGGCCGCATCGACCGCTGGCAGGAATTCGAATGGGTCGCGCCCTCGAACGTGCTGCAATGGACCGGCGCCAAGGACGCCGGCACCGGCGCTTATGAAGGCAATCGCGCGGGCGGCTTCCAGTTCAAGGTCTTTCACGGCCTGACGCCCGAGACCGAGACAAGCTGCCATTACTACTTCGCCACGGCGAACGGTTGGGCGCCGGAGAATGACGCCGCCTCGGACCTATTCTTCCGCGAGAGCCGCGAGACTTTTCGCGAGGACAAGAACGTGGTCGAGCAACAGCAGGCGCGGCTCGACGAATTCGGCGAGGATTGGCTCGTGAACATCGTCTCGGACGGCACGCGCGTGCAAATGCGCCGCGTGCTCGACGGCATGCTCGCCGATGAACGGCGCACTATGGCGGCGGAATAGGCATTGAACTGATCAATCTTGGGTCGTTGGGGAATGAATGAGTAAAGCCGACGCATCGGTTGAGGAACTAGTCGGGATGATTCATCGCGGCGAACTTCGGTTGCCGGAGATGCAACGACGGTATGTGTGGAGATCTACGCGAGTCCGTGATCTTTTTGATTCGCTGTACCGCGGATATCCCTCGGGTGCGATATTGCTTTGGGAAACCGACGAGGCGGTCCCCCTTCAGGAATTCGCTCTCTCTCAGCAGAACAGTCCCTACCAAACTAAGAGGCTCTTGCTAGACGGTCAGCAGCGCCTAACGTCACTTTCTGCAGTGATAAGGGGGGAGCCGCTTTCTGTACGGGGCCGGCAACGGCCAATCGAGTTGTTGTTCAATCTCGATCACCCGGATGAACTAGCTGTTGTCGCAGAAGTCGAAGAAGACGCCGAAGGCGAAAATGACGAAGATCGGTCTGAGGACGAGGCCGATTCAAGTGACGACGAGCTTCAACGACGCTTCGATAAGATGGCGTTCGTCGTCGCTACAAGAAAACTGGAACAGTTACCTCAGTGGGTAAAAGTCTCGGAGATTTTTAAATCCGACAACGACACAGGATTTCTTAAGCGCGCTGGGATATCTGGCTTCGATGATGCGCGCTATCAACGCTACAGCCAACGTCTGGCAAGAGTAAGATCAATTCGAAAATATATGTACCGAATGGATATTTTGGAGCGTCAACTCACCTACAACGAGGTGACGGAAATTTTCGTTCGTGTCAATTCACTTGGCGCAAAACTCCGGAGCTCCGATCTCGCGTTAGCGCAGATCACCGCACGATGGAGAAACTCTCTCGGAATCTTCCAGCAATTTCAAGACGAGACCGCGAAGGCCGGATTTGATCTCGATCTTGGCATATTTCTCAGAAATTTGATCGTTTTTGCAACCGGACAAAGTCGCTTCCTGACCGTAGGCAACATTCCCGTCGATAAACTTCAGGCCGCTTGGAAAGAAAGTCACGAAGGATTGATGTTTGGACTCAACTTTCTTAAGTCCAATACAGATATTGATAGTCCTGCGCTTCTTTCGTCACCGTTCATCCTTATTACGATTGCCCTCTTAGGTCACAAGCGTAGCTACCAGATCACGCAATCAGAGGCCGACCGTTTGAGATATTGGGTTTTAGTTGCGAACGCCAAAGGCCGGTATTCGCGCGGATCGAGCGAAACGCTTCTCGATCAAGACTTGGCGATACTGAGGAATGGCGGAGCGGACGAGTTGGTTGATAGACTGCACTCTCAAATGGGACGCCTTGATATTGGGGCGGACGAGTTAGAAGGTCGCAATCAACGCAGTGCATTATTTAAGACGATGTTTTTGGCATTCAGGGCAGCGGGTGCAAGAGACTGGCGTTCAAATTTGGCAATTGCGCTCGACCACTCAGGTGTGCAGCACAAGCTCCAATTTCATCATATTTTTCCAAAGGCCGTTCTAACAAAGAACGGATACAAAGCTAGTGGTGAAAATCTGACATTTGAATCCGGGAAGGGATTCCCGAATGGGTTGGCGCGTGCGAGTCTGCGGCATGCGCACGGGAATCTCGATCACCGT
>JAATGI010000362.1 GCA_015654725.1 Rhodospirillales bacterium | reverse complement strand
TGGTCTATGTCGGCGCGGTCGCGGTGCTGTTCCTGTTCGTGGTGATGATGCTCGACATTAATTTCGTCGAGTTGCGCCGCGGCGCCGCGCAATATGTTCCGATCGGCGCCGTGGTCGGCATCGTGCTCTTGGCCGAGCTCGCGCTGGTCTTCGGCGCCTGGGCCTTTGGGCCTAGCGCGGGCCAATCGCTGGCCGCGGCGACACCGCTCAACGTCACCAACACGGCGGCGCTCGGCGACCTGCTCTACACCAAATACGCTTACGCCTTTGAAGCGGCCGGCGTAATTCTGCTGATGGCGATGATCGGCGCCATCGTGCTGACTCATCGCTCGCGCCCCGAGGTGCGGCGGCAGAAGATCGGCGTCCAGATCGCGCGCGAACGCGCCGATACCCTGACGCTGGTCAAGGTCAAGTCGCGCCAGGGCATCGAGGAAAAAATCGAGGTGCGGTGATGGCGATCGGACTTTCGCATTATCTCACCGTCGCCGCGATCCTGTTCACGCTCGGCATATTCGGCATTTTTCTCAATCGCAAGAACGTCATCGTCATCCTGATGTCGATCGAATTGATGCTGCTCGCGGTCAACATCAATTTCGTCGCCTTCTCGGCCTTCCTTGGCGATCTGGTCGGACAAGTCTTCGCCATGTTCGTGCTGACGGTGGCGGCGGCGGAAGCGGCAATCGGGCTTGCCATTCTGGTGGTCTATTTCCGCAATCGCGGCACCATCGCCGTGACCGACATCAATTTGATGAAGGGCTGACGTGGCCATTCTCGCCGTTTCCCTGCCGCTTCTGGGCGCCTTCATCGCGGGCTTTTTCGGCCGCTGGATCGGCGATCGCGGCGCGCAGATCGTGACCTGCGCCGGCCTCGGCCTCGCGGCGATTTGCGGCGTCACCACCTTCTACGATGTCGCCTTTCTCGGCCACGACCAGACGCAAGTTCTGTTCACCTGGATCGATGCCGGCCAGCTTAACGTTTCCTGGGCGTTGAAGCTCGACACGCTGAGCGCGGTGATGCTCGCCATGGTGACGGTGGTGTCCTTCGTCATCCATGTCTATTCGATCGGCTATATGGAGCACGATCCGTCGATCCCGCGCTTCATGGCCTATCTCAGCCTCTTCACCTTCTTCATGCTGATGCTGGTGACGGCCGAGAATTTCGCGCAGATGTTTTTCGGCTGGGAGGGTGTCGGTCTCTGTTCCTATCTGCTGATCGGCTTCTGGTACGACCGGCCCAGCGCCGACGCGGCGGCGATCAAGGCCTTCGTCGTCAACCGGATCGGCGATTTCGGTTTCGCGCTCGGCATTTTCGCCGGGTTCACCCTGTTCGGCAGCTTGCATTTCGACCAGGTGTTCGCCGCCGCGCCCGGCATGGCGGGGAAGTCCTTCACCTTCCTCGGCATGCAGTGCGACGCGCTGACCGTGGCTTGCATCCTGCTGTTCATCGGCGCGATGGGCAAATCGGCGCAGTTGGGCTTGCACACCTGGCTCCCCGACGCGATGGAAGGCCCGACGCCCGTCTCGGCCTTGATCCATGCCGCGACCATGGTGACCGCGGGCGTGTTCATGCTGTGTCGGTTGTCGCCGCTGTTCGAGGAATCGCAAACCGCGCTCAACATCGTCGTCGTCGTCGGCGGCACCACCGCGATCTTCGCCGCGAGCGTCGGCATGGCGCAGAACGACATCAAGAAAGTCATCGCCTATTCGACTTGCAGCCAGCTCGGCTACATGTTCTTCGCCGTCGGCGTCTCGGCCTATTCGGCGGCGATGTTCCACCTCCTCACGCACGCCTTTTTCAAGGCGCTGTTGTTCCTTTCCGCCGGCTCGGTCATTCACGCCATGTCGGGCGAGCAGGACATGCGCAAGATGGGCGGGTTGTGGCGCCTCATTCCCATCACCTATGCCGTGATGTGGATCGGCAGCCTGTCGCTCGCCGGCATTCCGCCCTTCTCCGGCTATTTCTCCAAGGATGTGATCCTCGAGGCGAGCTGGTCCGCCGGCACCGAGGTCGGGCAATACGCCTTCGTGCTCGGCAATTTCGCCGCGTTCCTGACCGCGTTCTATTCATGGCGGCTGTTGTTTCTCACCTTCCACGGCACGTCGCGCGCCGATCACGACACCCTGCATCACGTCCATGAATCGCCCAAGGTGATGCTGATCCCGCTTTATGTGCTGGCGGCGGGCGCGGTGGTCGTGGGCGCGCTTGGCCATCACTGGTTCGTGGGCGAGGGCGCGCACGATTTTTGGCGCAATTCCATCGTCGTGCTGTCGAACCATCCGGCGCTCGGCACCCTCGAACATGGGGTGCCGTTCTGGGTCACTTATTTGCCGCTGGTCGCCGGCCTCTCCGGCATCGCGCTGGCCTGGTACGCCTATATCCGCAAGCCCAGCGTGCGGGGCGCCACCGCCAAGGCGTTCGAGGCGCTTTATCTATTCCTGCTCAACAAATGGTATTTCGACGAGATCTATGACTTTTTCATCGTGCGGCCAACCTTCTGGCTGGCGCGCGTGTTGTGGCGGCGCGGCGACGGTACGGTCATCGACGGCTTCGGGCCCGACGGGCTCGCCGCGACCACGACCGATCTGTCGGTGCGCGCGAGCCGGCTGCAAAGCGGCTATGTCTTTCAATACGCCTTCGCCATGGTCATCGGCGTGGTGATCTTCGTCACCTGGTATTTGTTCTGGCGAGGGGCGTGATGGCGCACTGGCCGCTGCTGTCGCTCGTCACCTTCCTGCCGCTGGTCGGCGTCGCGCTGCTGTTGATTCTGCGCGGCCCCGCGGAGATGGTGGCGCGCAATTCGCGTTGGATCGCGTTGTGGACGTCGCTTGTCGTGCTGGTTCTGTCGATCGTCGCTTGGGGGGAATTCGATACCACGAGCGCCGATTTTCAATTCGTCGAGCAGGCGCGATGGCTGCCGGGTTTCAATATCGCCTATCACATGGGCATCGACGGCATCTCGCTGTTCTTCGTCCTGCTTTCGACCTTCCTGACGCCGATTTGCATCGTTTCGAGTTGGGCCGCGATCACCAATCGCGTCAAGGAATACATGATCGCCTTCCTGGTGCTCGAAACCATGATGGTGGGCATGTTCTGCGCGCTCGATTTCGTCATCTTCTACATGTTCTTCGAGGGCGTATTGATCCCGATGTTCCTGATTATCGGGGTGTGGGGCGGCGGCCGGCGCGTCTATGCCGCGTTCAAATTCTTCCTCTACACGCTCCTCGGCTCGGTGCTGATGCTGCTCGCCATTCTG
>JAATGI010000213.1 GCA_015654725.1 Rhodospirillales bacterium | reverse complement strand
GGACAGTGGCGTTGGGCGCGACCACGGTCCAGACCAGGACGCCGCCCTGCGTGTAGCCGATATCGACCCCGTATTTGTTGATACGGCCGACATAATGCTCGCCGGTCGATGAGAACACGCAGTGCAAAGCGCGCGAGGAGCCGAAGACGAAGCCCCAACCGCTTTCCACGTTGCAGGTAAGGACGCCGGCTGCCACGCCGCCATCTGCCCGCGCCGGCGTATCGAAGCTGAACGCGCCGGCCGCGATCCCGCCGATCGCGATGAACAATCCCAAACCAATCTTACGAAGCATGTGCCGATCCTCCGGTTTACGAATTTGCCGCCCGATCTTAGTCGGTCGGCCGCTCTCGGTCATCCGCGATTCTACATATTGGAAAGCAAATCGCAGGGCAACAATCCTGTCGCATCAGACGGTTCGGGGCGCGGCTGCGGCGGTCAGGGCCGCGGCAGCGGCGCCGGCGGCGGCGCGGCGACGGGCTCGAGCGCGATTTCCGCCACCCCCGCGGCCAGATTGAACCCGCTATTGCCCTCGACGCTCAAGGGCTGCAAGGCCACCTGCTGGTTGGAGCCGCCGATCAGCGCGTGGGCGCCGGCCCCGACCCCCGCCGAAGCGCTGAACGTGCCGCCCGCGTAATGTCCGGCCAAGCCTCCCGGCCCGACACTGGCGGTGGGCGCGAACACGTCCCAGATGATGGTTCCCTGGCTGATATAGCCGATATCGAGGCCGAATTTGTTGATGGTGCCGGCATAATGCTCGCCGGTGCCCGAAAAGACGCAGTCGAGGGTGCGCGACGAGCCGATGATGAAGCCCCAACCGGCGCCTTCGATGCAGGTCAGAATGCCGGCCTGGACTCCGACCTCGGCATGCGCCGCCGGCCCTGCCAGAGCTACCGCCGCCACCGCCAACACCAATCCATATTTTTGCGTCATTGCTTGACCCTCCGCCCGGGTCGAGCCGCATCGCCGCGGCGCGGCGCCCAGGTCCGTGCGCGACGAGATAACCCGCCACGCCGGGCCGAAGTTCCCTCGTGAATCGGAATTAGCGCGCGATGACATTGACCAGGGCTTGCCGCTTTTCATGCGTTACCACGGCGATCGCGCGTTTGAGCACGTCCGGCAGTTCGGCCGGGGCCTCGACCCGGAAGCCGACGCCGCCCGAGGCTTCCGCGAGCTTCTCGAAGGCGGGGCTGGGCGACAGATCGGCGAGGATTTTGCCCTGCGCCCGGGCCGCCGCGCCGGCGCCGTATTGGCCGAGGGTCGAGGATTTGACCGCGTTCCAGATCGAATTGTTGTAGATCACGACCAGCAGCGGCAGATCGTGGGCCTGCGCCAGCCAATGGCAGGCGGTGGGGTTGGCGAACATATAGGAGCCGTCGCCCAGGGTCGCGACCACGAGCCGGTCCGGGGCGGCGAGCTTGGCGCCGACCGCGGCGCCGAAGCCCCAGCCCAAGCCACCGGCGGGGCTGACCGCGAAGAAAGTGCCCGGCTGCTCGCGCTTGGCCATTTCGAGCCGCAGCGGATATTCATTGACGATGATGGCGTCGGTCCCGGCGGCCTCGGCGACGCAATGGCTGAACCAGGCGTAATTGATGGCCGGCGCCTGGCCTGCCTTGGCGGCATCCTCGGCCCAGCGCCGGCGCAGCGTCGCCGAGGCCTCGCTCAAGCGCCGCCGGCGCGCGGTCAGTCGCGGATCGTCGCGCGGCAACAGCGGCGCCAGCCGCTCTTCAAGCGCGGACAAGGCCGGGCCGGGACCCGCGGTGATGGCGAGATCGGCGGGAAAGCTGCGGATCGGATAGCGCGCGAAGGCGGGATCCTCGGCGATCTGCACGATGCGGGCGCCCGCCGGCGGATGCTCCTCGTTGGGGACCCACGGCACCTCGGCATCGAGCACAAGCACCAGATCGGCGGTGTCGAGCAGCGGCCGTACCTGATAGCCCAGATGCATCGGGTGCGAGGCCGGCAGGCAGACATAGCGCGGCACGGTGCACACCACCGGCACGGCGAAACGCTCGGCGACGCGGCTCAATGTCTCGACGGCCGCCGGGTAACGGCCGAGGCCCGAGGTGACGATCAGAGGATGCTCGGCCTGGCGCAGCCAGTCCGCGAGTGTCGCCACCGAAGCGGGATCGGGGTAGGGCGCGCTCGGCACCGCGCGCGGCCCGGTCTTTTCGACCTGGGTCGCGGCGGCGGCCAGCACTTCGCGCGGCAGCGTCAGATAGACCGGCCCGCGCGGCTCCGCCATCGCGATCTCATAGGCGCGCGCCACCACCTCCTCGACCTGTTCGGGCAGGCGCAGCTCGTAATCCCATTTCACTACTTCGCGCAGCATGCCGGCCTGGTCGTACATCTCCTGCGCCCAATGGATATAGCGGTTGCGCGCGCCCAAGAGGCCGTGCTCGGTCAAGGGCGTGCGCCCGGCCATCAAAATCAGAGGCACATTGTCGCGGCTTGCATCGATCAGGGCATTGAGGGTGTTGGCGGTGCCGACATTGGTGTGGACCATGACCGCCTGCGGCTTGCCGGTGACCATGTAATAGCCGTGCGCCATCGCCACCGCCGCGTTCTCGTGCGGCACCGCCATCGGCTTCGGCACCGGCGCGCCGGTTTCGAAGGCGCGGGCGAAGCCCTCGATGATCGAGGGAAAATCGGTGCCGGCATTGGCGAAGAAATATTCGATGCCGCGGTCATGGAGGGCGCGCAGCAGCGCGTAGGCGGCGTTGGGCTCGTTACGCCCGTCGCGCTCGGTGGCAGGAAGTGCGGCCGAGGTCGCTGGTGAGGTCATGGCAGCCATTCCCGATCATGGTGGTCCTAACCGGACGCTAGAGCATGATCCGTCCCGATGGAAGCGCCGGCGCCGGATGAATTATATGACATAACGCGGTTGTGCTCGCTTCCGTCCCGGCGATCCGCTTATAACATCGCTCCATGAAAAACGACCGTCGCACCGCGCACGCCGTCTCGGCGCTGGTTCTTGCCCTCATGCTGGTCCTGTCCGCTTGCGCGGAGGGCGACGGCGCCGCGTCCGCCGGCGCCCAGGCGGTCGCGTCGGGGCCCGACCTGACCCTGGTGAAACGCGTCATGGACCGCGTCGGCGCCGACTATGTCGTGCCGGTCGATCAGAAAAAGCTGATCGTCGACGGGCTCAAGGGCATGTTGGACGGGCTCGATCCTCATTCCGATTATCTCGACGAGGAGGAATATCAGGAACTGATCTCGGACAGCGAGGGCGAATTCGCCGGCATCGGCATCGAGATCAATCGCGACGACAACCGGCTGCGCATCATCTCGCCGATCGACGACACCCCGGCGACGCGGGCGGGCCTGCGCGCGGGCTACGTGATCGCGCGCATCGACGGCGAGCCGACCGACAGCATGACGCTGCGCGACGCCGTCGATAAATTGCGCGGCGCCGCCGGCAGCTCGGTTCGGATCACGATCGAGCGCGGCGACGAAAAGCCGTTCGACGTCACCCTGACTCGCGCCGTCATCCTCGTCCACTCGGTCAAGTCCAAGCTGGAGCCCGGCCGCATCGGCTACGTCCGGATCGCGAGCTTCGGCGAGCACACCGACAGCGAGTTCCTCGCCGCGCTCGACGAGATGAGAAAAGAGGCCGGCGGCTCGCTCAACGGCTTGGTGCTGGATTTGCGCAACGATCCGGGCGGGCTGTTGGACTCGGCCGTGCATATCGCCGGCGATTTTCTCGACAATGCGGTCGTGGTCTCGACCCGCGGCCGCCACGACGAGGACGACGAGACCTATCGCGCGCCCGCCAACGGCGACCGCCTCAAGGGCGTGGCGGTGGTGGTGCTGATCAACGGCGCCTCGGCCTCGGCCTCGGAGATCGTCGCGGGCGCGCTCCAGGATTTGAAGCGCGCCACGCTGCTCGGGACTCGCAGCTTCGGCAAAGGCTCGGTGCAGACCATCATCCCGCTCGACGGCCAGGGCGCGTTGCGACTCACCACCGCGCGCTATTACACGCCGTCGGGACGCTCGATTCAGGGCGACGGGATCGCCCCCGATGTCGTGGTGCTGCCGAGCAAGGAGGCCGTCGACGCGCGCGGCGAGGTCATCCATGAGGTCAATCTGCATGGCGCGCTCAAGAATGATTCGGGGCGCTCCGACGCCGCGAAACCGGCCGACGATAGCGAGGACATCGCGATCGATTCCCAGCTCATCGGCACCGACAAGGACAATCAACTCGCCGCCGCGCTGGAGCGGCTGCGTCACGCCGTCGCCGAAACGAAATAACGCGCGGCCTGGCGCCCCGGTTAATGCGCCAGAATCCGGTCCGTCGGCAGCCGGACGGTGACCGTGGTTCCGACGCCCGGCGTACTTACGATATCGAGCCGGCCGCCATGCAGTTCGACCATCGAGCGCGCGAGCGGCAGGCCGAGACCGGTGCCCTGATAGCGCCGGGCGAGGCGGCTGTCGATCTGCCCAAACGGCGCCAGCGCGGTCTCGATATCCGACGCGGCGATGCCGATGCCGTTGTCGGTGACGGTGAAGCGGAACTCGCTTTCGTCCGCCGCGGCGCCGATTTCGACCTGGCCGCCCGGCGGGGTGAATTTGACGGCATTCGACAGGAGGTTGAGCAGAATCTGCTTAAGCCGCCGATTGTCGCCGCGCAGGCCCGGGAGCGTAGGCGGCAGCGTCTCGACGATCCGTACCTCGCCGGCATGGGCGCGGTCGCGCACCAGGCGGATGCAGGAGGCGACGATGCCGGGAACATCGACCGGCTCTTCCGCCAACTCGACCTTGTTGAATTCGATCTTGGCGATGTCGAGCACGTCGTTGATGAGACTCAGGAGATGCTGGCCGCTGTCGCGGATGTCGCGCGCGTAATCGGCGTACCGCCCGTCGCCCACCGGCCCGAAAATCTCGCGCGCGAGGATGTCGGAAAAGCCGATGATCGCGTTCAGGGGCGTCCTGAGTTCATGGGACATATTGGCGAGGAACTCGGTCTTGGAGCGGCTCGCGATCTCGGCCTCTTCCTTGGCGCGGCGCAGATCGGCCTCGGCTCGCTTGCGTTCGGTCACGTCGCCATAGGTGATGACGGAGCCGCCCTGCGGCATGACGCGGCGGCGGCGTTCGATGACGCGGCCGTCGGCCCGATGGCGGTCCAAGAGCCGCGCCGGCCGCTCGTGCAATTCCTCGAGCCGCCGCGCGATCTCGGCATCGACCCGATCGGGCGGCGTGCCGCCGCTTTCGATGAAATAGCGCAGGATTTCGACGAAGGGCCGGCCCACCCGCACCACATCGGGCGGCAGCTTGAACATGTCGATGAAGCGGTTGTTCCACAGCTTGGCGCGGGCCTCGGCGTCGATCACGATCAAGCCCTGATCCATGTTGTCGAGCGTCGCCGCGAGCAACGCGCTTTGCTCGGCGAGTTCGTTCTCGCGCTTCTTGCGGTCGGTGACGTCGGTATAAGTGACGACGAAGCCGCCATCCGGCATCGCCCGGCTCCGCCGCTCGATGATGCGGTCGCCGAGATCGGGTCCCGAAAGCAGGCGCGCATCGCCGTGGCGGAACTCGTCCATGCGCGCCGTGACCGCCTCTTCGACAGCGGCGATGCTGCGGCCCGAACGCACGCCCATATAGCGCACCAGCTCGCCGGCCGGCATGCCGACATGGATGAGATCGGGCGGCAAGGCTAGAAGCTCGGCGAGGCGCTGGTTCCAAAGGCGGATCGCCAGATCGACATCGAGCACCAGCATGCCCTGATCCATGTTGGCGAGCGTCGCCGATAGCAGCCTGCCTTTTTCCTCCAGCGCGCGTTCGCGTTCGGTGAGCGCCGTGATGTCGGTGAAGGTGTGGACCGCGCCGCCCGCGGGCATGCGGTTGGCGCGATGCTCGATGACGTGGCCGTTGGGCCGCACGCGCCGGGCCGGGCCGTTGTCCGGCCGACCCAGCAGCTTGAGCCGCTGGGCGGCCAATTCCTCGATCTGGCCGGCGCCATATTCGCCGAGCGCCGCCATGTTGCGCACCAGATCGACCGCCGGCATGCCCAGCTTCATGATCTCCGGCGGCATCCCGTTGATCTCGAGGAAGCGGTCGTTCCACATGGTAACGCGTTGCTGGGCGTCGTTGACGAGAACGCCCTGGTCCATGCTTTCGAGCGTGGTTCCGAGCAGCGTGTCTTTCTCGGCGACCTCGCGCCCGCCCTGCCGTGCCTCGGTGACGTCGTGATAAGTCAGCACCACGCCGCCATCGGGCATGCCGCGCCGCCGCCGCTCGATGATGCGGCCGCTGAATGCGTCGGCCGCCAAGGTGGCGACATGGTCGCGGCCGAATTGCTCGATCCGCTGCGCGATCTCGGCCTCGATCCGGTCGGGCGGCGTCCCTTGCTGGCGCTCGAACAGGGCGATCATCTCGGCGACAGGCAGCCCGACGCGGATAAAATCGCGCGGCAGCCGGAACAGGTCGCGGTATCGGTCGTTCCACAGCCTGACCCTAAACTCCGCGTCGAGCACCAACATGCCCTGGTCCATATTGTCGAGCGTCGCCGACAGCAGCACATTGGCCTCGACCAGCCGCGCCTGCGCGGTGGCGGCGCGTTCCTCGGTCACGACCGAGCGGGTGCGATCGCGCCCGGTGCCGCGATAGCCCAGGAACGCCCCATCGGGCGCGAAGATCGGCGCGCCGCTGACCGAGAGGTGGCGCAGGCCGCCCGGCACCTGGCGCTTGAAACGGAAATCGCGGTACAGGTCGCGGTTGACGGCGATACGCGCCATGACGGCCCAATCGGCGTCATCGATCCCGGGCAAGGGCTGGTCGAGGCGCCGGCCGATCAAATCTTCGCCAAAGCTCGATTCCGCTTGGTCGGGCCGGTTCGACATGACGGTGAAGCGAAGCTCGGCGTCGGTCTCCCAGAACCAGTCGGCGCCGGCCTGGGCATAGGCGCGCACGATAGTCGGCTGGGCGCCCGATTCGACCGGAAGCTCGACCAGCATGACGCCGTTGGTTTGACCGCGCGCGCCGGCGGCCGGCGACACTTCGACCAGACGCGAGCGGCGGCCGGACCTGGTATGGACGACGGTCTCGACCCGGCTCGACCGGCCGGCGAGTGCCTGGTCGAACAGCAGCTTGGCCTCGGCCGGATCGGCGAAATGGCGGATAAACGCGCTGACGCCGCGTTTCGGCGGCGCGGCGAAATCGCCGCGCGCCTCGTCATTCTGAAACTGTATGGCGCCGCTGGCGGCGAACAAGATCGAGGGCGCGGTCCGCGGCGGCGAGGCGCGCCCGCGCCCCGGCACGGGGGTCGCGTGAACAGCTCCGACAGCCACCATCCTCCAGGACTCCTCGAACACCGGTCCGGAAGTGCTTCCGGTTGTGTTCGATGGATGCTTGCACGGGATGGTTTATAAAACGTCAACCAAACGGCGGTGGCCGCCGCCGGCTCAGGACAGGCGGGTCAACATCGGGCCGAGCGGCCCGCCGCCGAATACGTGGATATGCAAGTGCGGCACTTCCTGATGCGAATCGGGGCCGTGATTGGCGAGGATGCGATAGCCGGTCGGCCCCAGGCCGAGCAATTCGGCGGTCTTGGCCACGGCGCGGAAAAAGCCGGTAATCTCGGCGGCGCGGGCGGTGGCGGCGAAATCGTCGAAGGAAACATAAGCGCCTTTCGGAATCACCAGCGCATGCACCGGAGCCAACGGGTGGATGTCGTGGAAGGCAAGCGCGTACTCATCCTCATAGATTTTCCTCGCCGGCAATTCGCCGCGCAGGATGCGGGCGAAGATGTTGTTGGGATCGTAGGCCATTCGCACCTCCTCAACCCTTGCGCGCCGCCTTTTCCTCGATGCCGGAGCGGCCCTTGCGCGCTTCGAGCGCGGCCCAGACCTCGGCGGGGGCGACGCCCGTCGCCGCCCACAGCACCAGCAGGTGATACAGAAGATCGGCGCTTTCGGCGGCCAGACGCTTGGGATCGGGGTTCAGCGCCTCGATGATGGTCTCGACCGCTTCCTCGCCGAGCTTCTTGGTGATCGCCGGCACGCCTTCGGCGAGCAGCTTCGCGCTATAGGATTTCGCCGGATCGCCGCCGCGCCGCGCCGCGATTACCGCGTAAAGTTCGTCAAGCGTCTTGCCGTCGAGGGTCGCCATGCGCCTTGGCTAGCACATTTGCCGGGCGCGCGTCACGGCGGCGCCCGCGGCCGCTCTCAATAAAAGCCGACCGCGCTCTTGCCGATGACGCGGTTCTTGAAGTCGCGGGCGCTGATATGCGCGTCGTAGAGCAGCGCCCCTTTGGTGACGATGAAGCGGGTCGCCGGCCGGCCGCCGAATCCGACCATGAACTGGTAGCGGGACTGGCTGGTGACGCCGTCGAAATCGAAGGTGAGGCCAAGCTCGCGGGCGTGCCGCATGCCCGCCCAGATAAGGGTGCTGACGGCGCCGGGATGCGCGATCCCGCGGTTCCGGCTCGACAGGAAATAATAATAGGACTCGTCGTCCCAGAGGAAAAAAGTCTGGGCGTGAATCGTGCCTTTCTTGTCGACCGCGGCGAGGATCCGCGCCTGGCCTCGCGCCCGCGCCGCTTCGAAAATCTCGGGAATGAGATAAAGCCCGAAATAGGACTTTTCGCCGCCGAGATTGTCGGCATAGAAATTCTTGAAGGCGGTCGCGTCCGCGATCTCCTCGACGGTCAAATTGTCGTGGCCGCGGCGGATGATGTTGCGAGTCTTGTCGCGCATGTCCGCCCACAGCTCGTCCTCGGGACGCCGGCAATCGGTCTGGAAGGTGTGCTGCACCCCGGCGCGGAATCCCCGCGCTTGGAACGCCAGGACGTCGGTGAAGCTCGGATCGAGTTTGAACTCGATGCGGTCGAAATCGGGCAATTCGTCAAGCAAATCGCACACCTCGCCGAAGGCGGCGCGCTGGCGGGATTCGTTCTTCTTGCCGTCGAGCTCGATCACCGGCCCCAGAATTCGCGTCAGCGGCGGCATTTGGATCGAGCGGAACATCATCGTGCTGGTATAGGCGTAGCGCAGGTAGCCGCGGTCCGAGGCGATCTCGCTCCAATGGTCGGGGGCGACAATGTCGAGCCACCAATCTTCGTGGAAAATGGTTTTTCTCAAGGCCAACCCCCTAAAAACAAAGCGCAAACGCCGACCAAGCGCGAACTTTATGAGAGACGTTCTAGCCGGGGACCATTGAATAATTATTAACAAACGGAAAGGTTGCGATTTCAGCGCACCGCGATCCCCGCCTGGCGCAATGCCGCCTTGGCGTCGGCGATGCGATAGGTGCCGAAATGAAAGATCGAGGCGGCGAGCACGGCGGTGGCGTGGCCGTCGCGGATGCCCTCGACCATGTGTTGCAAATTGCCGACCCCGCCCGAGGCGATCACCGGGATCGGCACCGCGTCGGCGACGGCGCGGGTGAGCGCGAGGTCGAAGCCTTGCCGGGTGCCGTCGCGGTCCATGGAGGTGAGCAGAATCTCGCCGGCGCCGGATTGGGCCATGCGCTTCGCCCAGGCGACCGCGTCGATGCCGGTGCCGCGCCGCCCGCCATGGGTGAAGACTTGCCATTGCCCGGGCGCGGCCTCCTTGGCGTCGATGGCGACGACGATGCACTGGCGGCCGAATTTCTCGGCCGCCTCGGCGACGAGTTCGGGCCGCGCCACGGCGGCGGTGTTGATCGAGGTCTTGTCGGCGCCCGCGAGCAGGAGCTTGCGGATATCGTCGATCGAACGGACGCCGCCACCGACCGTGAGCGGCATGAAACATTGCTCGGCGGTGCGCGCCACCACGTCATAGAGCGTGTCGCGTTGGTCGGACGACGCGGTGATGTCGAGAAAGCACAGCTCGTCCGCGCCCTCGATGTCATAGAGCTTCGCCTGCTCGACCGGGTCGCCGGCATCGATCAGATCGACGAAATTGACGCCTTTGACGACGCGCCCGTCGGTCACGTCGAGACAGGGGATGACGCGCATTTTCAGCATCGTCAGCCCGCCGCGATTTTCGACGCTTCGGCAAGATCGATCCGCCCTTCATAGAGCGCGCGGCCGATGATCGCGCCGGCGATCTTGGGATGCCGCTTGAGCGCTCTGATATCGTCGAGCGAGGCGACGCCGCCCGAGGCGATCACCGGAAGCGAGACGGTATCGGCAAGCCGCGCCGTCGCTTGGACATTGACGCCGGCGAGCATGCCGTCGCGCTCGATGTCGGTGAAGATAATCGCCGCCACGCCCGCATCCTCGAAACGGCGTGCCAGATCGAGCGCCGTCATCGTGCTGGTCTCGACCCAGCCCCGCACCGCGACCATGCCGGCGCGGGCATCGATCCCGACCGCGACGCGGCTGGGAAACTCGGCGCAGGCATCTTCCACCAGGGCCGGATCGCCGAGGGCCACCGTCCCCAGAATGACGCGATCGATGCCGGCCTCGAGCCAGCGCGCGATGGTGTCGCGGTCGCGGATGCCGCCGCCCAATTGCACCGGCACCGATACCGCCGCGAGAATCGCGCGCACGGCGCGTTCGTTCACCGGCTTGCCCGCGACCGCGCCGTCGAGATCGACGATGTGGAGATGCTTGGCGCCGGCCGCGATGAAGGCGCGGGCCTGATCCGCCGGATCGGCGTTGAACACGGTCGCCCGATCCAGGTCGCCGCGTTGGAGGCGCACGCATTGCCCATCCTTCAGATCGATCGCGGGATAGAGAATCATGGCCGCCAGTTGAGGAAATTGGCGATCAGACGCAAGCCGGTGTCCTGGCTTTTCTCGGGATGGAACTGCGTGCCGAACAGATTGTCGCGCCCGATCGCGGCGGTTATCGGGCCGCCATAATCGGCGCTAGCCAGCAGATGGCTCGGCTCGGCGCAGGCGAATTCGAAAGAATGGACGAAATAGGCATGCGCGCCCGGCGCGATGCCGTCGAGCAAGGGATGCCAAGCGCGAATCTCCAGCGCGTTCCAACCCATATGCGGAATCTTGAGGGTCGGATCGGACGGCGTCAGCGCCACCACCTCGCCCGGAATCCAATCGAGGCCGGCGACGGTCTCGAATTCGCGGCCCGTCGTCGCCATCAATTGCATGCCGACGCAAATGCCGAGAAACGGTTTGCCCTGGCGGATCACCGCTTCTTCAAGCGCCTCGATCATGCCGGGAAGTGCCGCGAGGCCGCGCTTGCAATCGGCGAAGGCGCCGACGCCGGGCAGGACAATGCGCTCGGCGCGGCGCGCCACCTCGGGATCGCTTGTTACCATGATCGCGCTCTCAAGCCCGCAGTCCCGCGCGGCGCGCTCGATCGCCTTCGCGGCCGAGCGCAGATTGCCCGAGCCGTAATCGACGATCGCTACGCTCATCGACGGGAAAATCCGTCCAAGGCAAAAAGCGATCGTCGCCCCTGCAAAAGCAGGGGCCCAGGGCAAGCGACGAGCGGTTGCCCTGGATCCCGGCTTTCGCCGGGATGACGGATGGGGATAACGAAATCGAACATGACAGCGACTCTACAGGCTTCCGCCGAGCACGCCCTTGGTCGAAGGCACTTGGCCCAGCCGGCGCGGGTCGAGCTCGACCGCCATGCGCAACGAGCGCGCCAAGCCCTTGAAACAGGATTCGACGATATGGTGGCTGTTCTCGCCATAGAGATTCTCGATATGCAGCGTGACGCCCGCCGACTGCGCGAAGGCTTGGAACCATTCCTTGAACAGCTCGGTGTCCATCTCGCCCAATTTCGGCTTCGGCACCCGCACCTTCCAGATGAGGTAGGGCCGGTTCGAGCAATCGAGCGCGACTCGGGTCAAGGTTTCGTCCATCGGCACCAGCGCCTCGCCCCAGCGCGCGATGCCCTTGCGGTCGCCGAGCGCCTTCGACACCGCCTCGCCGATGACATAGCCGGTGTCCTCGGTGGTGTGGTGAAAGTCGATATGGAGATCGCCTTTTGCCCGCAACTCGATATCGATCAGGCTGTGGCGCGAAATCTGCTCGATCATATGATCGAGAAAGCCGATCCCGGTCG
>JAATGI010000389.1 GCA_015654725.1 Rhodospirillales bacterium | reverse complement strand
CGACCGGGCCGGCGCTGGTGCGGCGCCTCGTGCTGATCGCGCCGTTCGGTCTCTATGACGCGGATTCCCCGCCAACCGATATCTGGTGCCAACGGCCGGGCGTGATGCCGTCGCTGCTCTGCAAGGATCGCGACACCTTCACCGCGTTCACCGCGCCACCCGACGGTGCCGATCCGGGCGAATGGGCTATTCTGATGACGCGCGCCTCGGAAGCGGCGGCGCGCATCCTCTGGCCGCTCGGCGACACGCGGCTCGTCAACCGTCTGCACCGCGTCCGCGCCGATACCCTTATTGTCTGGGGCGACGAGGACAAGGTGCTGGCGCCGTCCTATGCCGAGCATTTCGGCCATGAGATCGCGGGCCGCGCCGCTGTCGCCATCGTGCCGGGGGCCGGCCATCTCGCCGATCTCGACGCGCCCGATCTCGCCGCGCAATTCATTTCCGGCTTTGTCAACCAAGGGTGAAAACCATGTCGCAGCAAACCGAAACCGTCGCCAAGTTCCTGGCCGCCTTCAACCATTCGAGCGCGGCGCTGGCGGAGCTGTTGGCGCCGGACGCCGGCTTTCAGGCGCTCAACGTCAATCTCAAGGGCCGGGAGGCGGTGCTGGACCGCTTCACCAAGCCGCCCGCGGCGGGCGCCTATGCCGAGGCGCGCTGGGCGATGCCGGAGGACAAGGCCGGCGCGGTGCAGGCGGTCGGCACGCTGCCCAACGGCGCCAAGCTCGTTCTCACCGTGCAAGCATCGGGCGGCAAGATCGCGCTGGTGCAGCAGCAAATGGTGCCGGGCACGCCGCGGCCCGCGACTGAACTCAAAATCCCGGCCGATCTCAGAGAGCGTCTCAACAACGCCTTGAAGGAGCGGCATCCGATCATGATCACCTATGTCGATGAGAGCGGTCAGCCGAACCTGACCTTCCGCGGCTCGACCCAGGTGTTCAGCGATACGCAGCTTGCGATCTGGGTGCGCAACGAAGGCGGCAAGATGCTGCGCTCGATCCAGAAGAACCCGAAAGTGGCGCTGATGTATCGCGACGAGGACGCCAAGGCGACCTATAGCATGCAGGGCCGCGCCCATATCGACGAGAGCGAGGCGGCGCGCGCGAAAGTCTATGACACCATGGCGCAGGTCGAGCGCGACCACGACTTCGCCAAGCTCGGCGTCGCCATGATCATCGATCTGGATTTGCTCGAAGGCTATGCGGGCTTGAGCCCGCAGGGCCAGGTCAATCCGATCCGGATGGCGCGGAAGTAAGTCGCTACGCCGCCTTGGCGGCGCGGCCGTAAAGAATCTTCTCGAGCTTCTCGACCGGTTGCGGCAGTTCGAAACTGACCGCGCGGGCGAGGATGCCCTGAACCGTTTCGATCAGCGCCGGGCGCTGCTCGGCGTCGACGGCCTCGGCGACGCGCCGGCTCGCGACCCAGACCACGGTTTGGCGGTCGCTCGAATGGCCGGTCAGGAACGGCAGGGTTTGATATTCGAGGCTGCGGCTCGAGACCAGATTCTGGATGTCCTTGACCAGCGCGTTGCGCTCGATGTCGGCGTCGGCCCAGCCGCTCAATGTCAGGGCGAACAAATGCAGCATCTGGCGTTGCGACGGTTCGACGACGGCTTCCCAGGTCTTCCAGGCGCCGGAGCGATAAGTCTCGCGGCGCAGCGCATGCATGAAAAAGCTCAACGCCTCGGTGGCGGCGAGAATCTTCGGCACCTCCTGGAAGCGCTCGGTGATCTCGGCGGCGAAGCGCAACGATTGGCCGACCAGCCAGCTTTCGATGTCGCCCAATTCTTCCTTGGTATTCTTGCGAACCATGTTGAACATGAGGTTCCTCCGCACATGGCCGTCCGGCGCGCGCCGGTCACGACCGCCGCCATTAAACGCGGCGCGGAGTTAACGTGGCGTTAAGGGCGGATCTTCCGCTCAGCCCTTTGTTACCAACGGGCAGCCGCCTTTATCGAGCGGGCGGATCGACTCCTCCGGGCTGACCTTGGCGACCAGCTTGTAGAGGTCCCATTCGCCCTTGGATTCCGACGGTTTCTTGACCTCATAGAGATAGGAATCGCGGACCACCCGCCCGTCGATCCTGATCTTGCCGTTTTCGGTCATGAAGTCGTTGATCGGCGTCTCGCGCATCTTGGCCATGACCTTGTCGGCATCCTTGGTGCCCACCGCCGCCACCGCCTTGAGATAGTGCGCGACCGCGCCATAGACGCCGGCCTGCACCATGGTCGGCTCCTTGTGCATGCGGTCGAAGAACCGTTTCGACCAGGCCCGGGTCTTGTCGTCCTGATCCCAATAGAAAGAGTTGGTCAGCACCAGCCCTTGCGCGGTCTTGAGGCCGAGGGCGTGCACGTCGGTGACGAACAGCAGCAGGCCCGCCAGTTTCTGCCCGCCCGCGACGATGCCGAATTCGGCGGCCGCCTTGATCGAATTGATGGTGTCGCCGCCGGCATTGGCGAAGCCGATCACCTTGGCCTTGGAGTTCTGCGCCTGGAGCAGGAAGGAGGAGAAATCCTGATTGTTGAGCGGCACCGCGACATCGCCCAAGACCTTGCCGCCGGATGCGGTCACCACCGCCGCGGTGTCG
>JAATGI010000123.1 GCA_015654725.1 Rhodospirillales bacterium | reverse complement strand
ATTGCCGGCCTGCAGCACGAAAGCGCCGATGCCGGTGTCGGCGCCGATCATCTCCGCGGCCACGACGAGAAGCAGCGCGGTCGAGGCCGAGATGCGGAAGCCGGCCAGGATCGAGGGCATCGCGCCCGGCAGGATCACCTTCCAGACGATGGCGAAGGCCGGCGCCTCGAAGCTCTGCGCCATGCGGATCAAATTGCGCGGCACCGCGTCGACGCCGCTATAGACCGCGATCACGGTCGGGAAGAACACGCCCAGGGCAATGGTCGCGATTTTCGGCGTCTCGCCGATGCCGAGCCACAGAATCAACAGCGGCAACAGCGCGATCTTGGGGATCGGGAACAGCGCCGACACCATCGGCAGGCCGACCGCGCGCGCAACCGTGAAGAGGCCCATGCTCAGCCCGATCGCGAGGCCGGCGATGGTGCCGAGCGTCCAGCCGCCGGCGATGCGGATGAGCGAGGCATAGAGATGCGGCCAGAGCGTGCCGCTGACGATCAGCTCTTCGAGCGCCGCGGCGATCCGCACCGGGCTCGGCAGGAACAGGTCGCTGACCCAGCCCGCTTCGCACACGCCCTGCCAGATCAAAAGCACGATGGCAAAGGCCAGCCACGCGCTCTTGCGGCTCGTCAAGGGCGCGAAGCCGCCACCGCGAAAGCGGATTTTCGCCGGCTCAGACATTCGCGATCTCGCGCTCGGCCTCGGCCGCCTCGGCGCGGATGAGCGACCACAACGCGCGCTGATGTTCCGCGATGTAGGAGTCCGCGCGCGCCGCGCGTTTCTCGCCGAGCGTCATGACATCGCGAATCCGGCCGGGGCGCTTGGAGAGAACGACGATCCGGTCCGCCAGCCGCACCGCTTCCTCGAGGTTATGGGTGACGTAGATCGCGCTGAGGCGCTCGCCGTCCATCAGCCGCAAGAAATCCTCGATCAGAAGATCGCGGGTCTGGGAATCGAGCGCGGAGAACGGCTCGTCCATCAGCAGAATCTCCGGCCGTGCCGCTAGCGCGCGGGCGAGGCCGACGCGCTGGCGCATGCCGCCCGACAATTGCTTCGGATAAGCGGCGGCGAATTCCGCCAGCCCGGCGCGGCGCAGCGCGTCGGCGACGATGGCGCGGCGCTCGCCGGCCCCAAGCCGCGTATGCTCCAGGGGAAAACCGACATTGTCGGCGACGCTGCGCCAAGGCAGGAGCGCGAAATCCTGGAACACGAAGGTGAGCGGATTGAAGCTGCCCTCCGGCGCGGCACCGACGGCGGCGACCTCGCCCCGCCCCGGCCGCAGCAAGCCGCCGACGATCGAGAGCAGCGTGCTCTTGCCGCAGCCCGACGGCCCGACCAGCGCCACGATCTCGCCCGGCGCGACGCGAAAGGAAATATCGCGCAGCACCGCGACCGCGCCGAAATCGTGACTGACCTCGCTGACGACCAGTTCCATGGTGACGGCTCAGGGCGACTTGTTGGCGACAGGCATTGCCGTCACTTCGCGAAGCCGTAGCCGCCATCGATGATTTTGTCGATGGAGAAGCCCGCATCGACGAATTTGTTGGTCTGAAACCAAGTCAGTTGCTTGGCCACGCCGGCGACATCGAGCATGCCGTCGCGATCGATGTAAGAGAGGCCGACCACGACCTGCTCGGGCTTGAGATTGGTGTAATGCGCGATGCTGTCGATCAATGGTTTGGTCCGGTCGTCGATCGCCGCGCGCCCCTCCTTCACGCTCGCCAGCAGTATGTCGTGATAGTCGCGCGTGCCGCCGCGATAGGCCGTGAGAAACCGCGCCACTTGATCGTGCCGCGCCGCCATGGCGTTCGAAATGAACACCGCGCCCAACTGCCACGGCGTCTCGTCGCCGACCCAGCCCAAAAGCACGATATCGCCCTCCGCCATCAGCGGCAGCGCCGTCGTCACCGGCAGCAGCGCGGCATCGACCCTGCCGCCCTTCAAGGCGGAGGCGATGTTGGCGAGCGATTGCAGCGGCAACAGCTTCACTCCGGCCAGATCGAAATGATATTTGTCGGCGAGCAGGCCGAGCGAATAATGGAAGCTCGATCCGGTCTGGGTGATGGCGACGGAATGGCCGGCGAGATCGCGCGGCGCCTTGAGGCCCGCCGCGTAGGCCGCCTTGGTGGCGAAATAGCCGATCAGCGGATAGCCCGGCTGCTCGCGGCTTTGCCCGGCGATCACGGTCAAGGCGCCCTTGCCGGCGACATTGAACAGGCCGGCGGTAAAGGCGGTGACGCCGACATCGATATCGCCGGCCGCGACCGCGACCGCCACCGGCTGCGCGGCGTCGAAGAAAGTAAGCGCCACATCGAGGCCTTGCGCCGTGAAATACCCCTTGTCATCGGCGATAAAGACCGGCGCCGAGGAGGACAGCCGCAACACGCCGATTCGGACCTTGGCGCCTTCCGCCGCCGCCGCGGGAAGCGAGACGAGACAGGCGAGCGCGAGGAGGGCGATCGCGCGCATACCCGATTTCACCATTACGACGTTCCTTCCCGAACCGGTTTCGCCGACACTTTAGCGCAAACGCATTCCATCCCGCGAATGGATCGCTATAGTCGCGGGCGCATACCAGGAGGCGATATGATAATTTTCGCGCATCAAGCCGCGGCGGCGCGGGTCGGAAACGCGCTGTCGGCGCATGAGCTGATCCTGGCCGATCCGAAAGGCGACGTCCGGCGCGGCGGCCAGCCGATCGCCGCCAAGGATGCAAGGCCCGATATCGTCTGGCTCACCTTCGATGCCTTGACGGGCGGCCAGCTCAATCTGTTTTTCGATGTCGCGTTGCAAAGCGGCACGGTGAAATGGCTGCACACGCAGCAGACCGGACTCGACTCGCCGCGTTATCGCGATGTCCTGGCGAAAGGCGGGATCGCGCTCACCAACTCGCACGCCCAGGCGCCGGCGATCGCCGATTATGTCCTGGCCAATGTGCTGGCCGAGACCTGGCCGATCGCCGCGTCGCGCGCGGCGCAGCAGGCCCATGAGTGGAAACGCATGTCGTTTCGCGAGCTCGGGCATTCGCAGTGGCTGATTATCGGCTTCGGCGCCATCGGCCGCGAGATCGCGAGGCGGGCCAAGGGCTTCGGCGCGCGCATCGCCGGCATCAATCGTTCGGGCAAGCCCGATCCGCTCGCCGACGAGATGGGGACGCTCGCGGATCTGCCGCGCCTCCTGCCGGCAGTGGATGTGGTCGTGCTCGCGACCGCGGAAACCGCCGCCACCACCGATCTGGTCGGCCGCGATTTCGTGCGCCAACTGAAGCAGGCCAGCATCATCGTCAATATCGGACGCGGCGGCTTGATCGTGGACGACGCTCTGATCGAAGGGCTGAACAAGGGCGCGCCCGGCCTCGCGATCCTCGATGTCTTCCGCGAGGAGCCGCTGCCGAAAAGCCATCCCTATTGGGATCACCCGAAGGTGCGGGTGACCGGGCATACCTCGAGCGGCGGCAACGGCACGCTGGCGCGCGCCGATAATTTCTTCCT
>JAATGI010000392.1 GCA_015654725.1 Rhodospirillales bacterium | reverse complement strand
GCGGCGCGGCTCGTCACCGGCGCGCGCCAGCCAATTCTTTTTCCCCAACCAGGTTTCGGTCCGTTGCCGCAGCGCGTCGGCGGCGACACCGTCGGCGCGCCATTGCCGGCGCAGCGTCGCCAACTCCGCCGTGCGCCCGCGCCATTCCGGGCCGATCAGGCCGGCGAGAAATTCCCGCACTTGAACCGCGAGGCCGGGACTGGCGCCGCCGGTCGAGACCGCGATGGTCAGTTCGCCCCGGCGCAGCACCGCCACCATGTGCAGGTCCGAGCGCTCGGGATCGTCCTCGATATGCACGAGCGCGCCGGCCGCGCGGGCGCGCGCGGCGATATCGCCGGCATAGGGCGCGGCACGCTCGCTGATGAGCACGAGGCGCGAAGCCGCGATTTCCTCCTCGCTCGGCAAGCGCCGCACCAGCCGGTCTCCGGCAGCGCTCGCCAGCGCCGCGCTCGGATCGACGGCATGGACGCGAAGCCGCGCCACCCCGGCATCGTCGAGAAGGCGCAGCCGCTTTGACGCGGCGGCGCCGTCGCCAACCAAGAGTGTCGGCAGCCGCGACAGATCGAGCATCACCGGCAACATGCCGAAACCTCGCCAAATTGTGTCGCGGGCGACTCTACGCGCCGCGCCGCGCCCTGCCAATACCGGATTCCCAATCGAAAATTGTCATTTATCTTTCAAATACGAATCCGTGTTGTTATTTTCAATCCTGCTATCGGCAGGGGCCAAGGAACAATAGGATTGCGGCTCTTAGGCCCGAGGCCCGCCATGGACAGTGCCGCCTGGAATCCCGCGCAATATCTCAAATTCGGCGATGCGCGGCTGCGCCCGGGTTTCGAATTGTTGGCGCGGGTGGGCGAATTGCCGCCGGGCGTGCTCTACGATCTCGGCTGCGGTACCGGCGATCATGCCCGCGCCATCGCGGCGCGTTGGTCCGAGCGCAAACTGGTGGCGCTCGATCATTCGCCCGACATGCTGCGTAAGGCTCAAGGGAAGCCGACCCCGACCAACCTCTCCTGGCTTGAAGCCGATATCGCCGGCTGGTCGGCACCGGAGCCGGCGGCGCTGATCTATTCCAACGCGACGCTCCATTGGCTGCCGGACCATGCGCGGCTGTTCCCGCATTTACTGACGCAACTCGTGTCAGGCGGCGTGCTCGCGGTGCAGATGCCGGCGAATTTCCACGAGCCGTCCCACACGCTCATACGCGAACTCGCGCTGGAGCCGCGCTATAGGGCGAAGCTCGGGCCCCTAACCGGGCCGGGCGGCAGTTTGCGCGACGATCTGGTGGCGGCGCCGGAATTCTATTACGGCGTGATGGCGCCGTTCGCTTCGGGCGGCATCGATCTGTGGCAGACGGTCTACACCACGGTGCTTTCGGGCGAACGGCCGGTGCTGGAATGGATCAAAGGCTCGATCTTGCGGCCCACACTCGACCGGCTCGCCGAGGCCGAGCGGCCGGCTTTCGAGGATGAATTGGCCGCGCGTCTCGCCGAGGCCTATCCCAAACGCGGCGACGGCATCACGCTCTTTCCCTTCCGGCGAATATTCTTCGTGGCGAGGAGATAACCATGAACTACTGGCTCTTGAAGACCGAGCCCGAGGTCTATTCCTGGGACCAGTTGGTCAAGGACAAGAAGACCCAATGGAGTGGCGTGCGCAGCCCCGCGGGCAGGCTTAACCTGACCAAGATGAGAAAGGGCGACAGCGCCTTTTTCTATCACACCGGCGAGGAGCGACGGATCGTCGGCGTCTGCGAGGTGGTCAAGGAATCCTATCCCGATCCCAGCGACGAGACCGGCAAGTTCGTCATGGTCGATGTCCAGGCCGTCGCGCCGGTGCCAACGCCGGTAACGTTGGCCGCGATCAAGGCCGAGCCCAAGCTGGCGCAAATGCGTCTCGTCCGCGAAGGCCGCCTATCGGTCTCGCCGGTATCGCCCGAGGAATGGAAACTCGTCGCTAAGATGGCCGGCGTCAAATCATGAGTTCCGGCCGTATCGATGTCCACGCTCATTTCCTGCCGCCGGTCTATTACGACGCGCTGCGCGAGGCGGGTCTGCGCGAGCTCGATGGCGGGATTCCGGTGCCGAGCTGGAAGGTCGAGGATTCGCTCGCGATGATGGATCGGCAGGGCATCGCCACGCAAATGCTCTCGATCTCATCGCCGAGCATTCATTTTGTTTCGGATGACAAAGCGTACCGGCTTGCCCGCGCGGTGAACGAGGCCGGCGCCGATTATGTCCGCGCGCATCGGGGCCGCTTCGGCCTGTTCGCGACCTTGCCGTTGCCCGACATCGCGGCGTCGCTCGCCGAGATCGCTTACGCCTTCGACCGGCTGGGCGCCGACGGCGTCGTGATGATGACGAACATAAATGGTATTTATCTGGGCGATCCGCGGCTCGATCCGGTCTTTGACGAACTTAATCGGCGCAAATCGGTGGTCTTTCTGCACCCGACCTCGCCCGCCTGTTTCGAGGCGCTGGCGATGGGACGGCCGGCGCCGGTGATCGAATTCCCCTTCGACACCACGCGCGCCGCCGTCAATCTCGTGTTCTCGGGCACGACCAAACGCTGCCCCGAGATCAAATTCATTCTGCCCCATGCCGGCGGCACCTTGCCGTTCCTGGTGCAGCGCATCGTCGGCCGCAACCGGCTCAGCGCCAGCGTCATGGACCCGGCCGAGGCGTTCGCCGAGATGCGGCGCTTCTATTGCGACACCGCCGGTTCGGCAAACGCGCATGCGATCCCGAGCTTGCGCCAACTCGTGCCGATCACCCAGATCCTGTTCGGCGCCGATTTCCCGTTCACGCCGGAGCCGGCGATCGCCGGCTTCGTCGAATTTCTCGGCCGCTCGAACCTGTTCACCGACGAAGAGCGCGCCGCCATTGCCGACGGCAACGCGCGCCGGCTCTTTCCCCGCCTCGCCGTGGCATGAGCGATCTTCGCGACTGGCTGCGCCGCAACAAGCTCGAGCAGTATGCCGATGCGTTCGAAGCGAACGACATCGATCTCGACATTTTGCCGGAGCTGACCGAACCCGATTTGGAAAAGCTCGGCCTGTCGCTCGGCCATCGCCGCCGGCTGTTGAAGGCGATCGCCGAGGGGGGCGTCGCGGCTGCCGCTCCCGAATCGGCACCCGCGCCGGCCCCCGGGCTTGACCCGGGGGGCTCCAGCGACGCCGAACGTCGGCAGGTCACGGTGATGTTTTGCGATCTGGTCGGTTCCACGGCGTTGTCGGGGGCCATCGATCCCGAACACTTGGGCGCGCTGATCCGGCGCTATCAGGACATCGCCGCCGGCGCGATCGGGCGCTTCGGCGGCTTCGTCGCCAAATTCATGGGTGACGGCATCCTCGCTTACTTCGGCTTCCCGCGCGCCTTCGAGGACGCGGCCGAGCGCGCGGTGCGCGCGGCCCTCGCGATTGTCGCGGAAGTCGGCGGCATCGCGCGTCCCGACGGCAAACCGCTTGAGGCGCGGATCGGCATTGCCACGGGTCTCGTCGTGGTCGGCGAGATCATCGGCGCCGGCGCTTCGCAGGAGCGCAGCATCGTCGGCGAGACGCCCAATCTCGCGGCGCGGCTCCAGGCGCTGGCGGCGCCCGATACCATCCTCATTAGCGAAACGACCCAGCATCTGCTCGGCGGGTTGTTCGAGCTCGACGTCACGGGCCCGCACGAATTGAAGGGCTTTGCCGGACTGGTGCCGGCTTGGCGGGTGCGTGGCGAGGCCTCGGTCGAAAGCCGCTTCGCCGCGATCCACGCTGGCCGCAATCTGCCGCTCATCGGCCGCGCGCACGAAATGGGGCTGCTGCTCGACCGCTGGCGCCTGGCGCGCTCGGGCGAGGGCCAGATCGTCACCGTGATCGGCGAGGCCGGAATCGGCAAATCGCGCTCGATCGAGGCGCTGCAGGAAGTGCTCGCCGGCGAGCCGCATGCTCGCATCCATCTGCAATGTTCGCCTTATTACAGCGACAGCGCGCTCCACCCAGTGATCCAGCATCTCGCGCGCGCCGCGCGTTTCGCCGCGGCGGATTCGCCGGGCGCGCGGATCGAGAAGCTCGGCGCTTTGTTCGCGCATCGCGCGGCGTCGGACGCGGCGGCGATTCCGCTGCTGGCGGATTTGTTGTCGATTCCCTCCGCGCCCGCCGTGCCTGGTTCGTTGACGCCGGCGCAGCGCAAGGCCGCCACCATCGCGCTTCTCGTCGATGAGATCGTGCGGTTGGGCGAGACCGATCCGGTTCTCCTGGTGTTGGAGGACGCTCATTGGATCGACGCCACCACGCTCGAGCTTACGACGCGCCTCGCCGACAGCATCGGCGCGGCGCGGTTGTTCGCCGTCGTAACGGGGCGGCCGGATTTCGCGCCGCCTTGGTTCGCGCGGCCGCACGCGACCCTGTTGACGCTTGGGCGGCTGGGCCGTGCCGATTGCGCGCAACTGGTCGCCGGCGTCGCCGCCGCGCATGGCCTGTCGGCGGAGACCGTCGCCGCCATCGTCGCCAAGACCGACGGCGTGCCGCTGTTCGTCGAGGAATTGACCAAGAGCGTGATGGAAGCGGCCAGCGAGGACACGGTGCCGGCGACGCTCAAGGATTCGCTGATGGCGCGGCTCGACCGTCTCGGCGAAGCGCGCGAGGTGGCGCAGATCGCCGCCGTCATCGGGCGGCAATTCGCTTTTGCGCTGCTCGATGCGGTCGCGCTCAAGCCCGGCGCCGAGCTCGAAGCGGCGCTGGCGAAACTGATCGCGGCGGGCATCGTTTTTCCCGAGGGGCGCGGCGTCGAGCGCGGCTTCATGTTCAAGCACGCGCTGGTGCGCGACGCGGCCTATGACAGCCTGCTGCTGTCGCGGCGGCGCGAATGGCATGAGCGCATCGCCCGCGCGCTCGAAGAGCGCTTCCCCGAGATCGCGGCTAACGAGCCGGAAGTGCTGGCCTATCATTTCGGCGAGGCGGGCCAAGCGGCGCGGGCCTGCGATTACCGGCTCAAGGCCGGCGACCGCGCCGCGTCGCGCTCGGCTTATCGCGAAGCGATCGCGCATTACAACGCCGGCATCGCCGAGGCGGAGAAACTGCCCGACGCGGATGAGGCGAAGCGCCGTCAGTTGGCGTTGCTCTTGAAGCTCGGGCCGGCCTGCAACGTCATCTTGGGCGGGCAAAGCGCGGAGTTCGAGCGGGTCTATCGCCGGGCCGCCGAGATCGGCGCCGCGCTGCAAGATCATCCCGCGACCTACAAGGCAAAATGGGGCCTATGGTTCAACGCCAATCTCGGGCGCAAGACCGCGCAGGCGCGCGACCGCGCTGCCGAGATGATCACGCTTGCTCGGCAATCGAACGACGGCGACCTATTGCTGGAAGGTTATCATTGCGGCTGGTCGACCGCGTATTTCCGCGGCGACCTTGCGACCTGCCGCGAGTGGGCTCGTATCGGCATCGAGACCTACGATATCGAGCGGCATCGCCATCTCGGTCCCGCCTTTGGCGGCCATGATCCCGGTGTTTGCGCCTCTTGCTGCGATGGACCGACGCTGAGCATGACCGGCGACCTTGAGGGGGCGTCGGCGGCCATGATGCGGGCGATGGCGCTCGCCCAAGCGCTCGATCATCCGTTCAGCTTGGCGCATGCTTACACCCAAGGCACCGCCACTTATCAAGTCGCCGGCGACCGCGCCGCGACCGCGGAATGGGCCGCGCGTACCGTCGCTCTCTGCGAAAAATACGATTTTCGGGGCTATCTCGCCGGCGGGCTCCTGATGCGCGCCTGGGCAGGGGCCAGCGCAAACAATTGTAAAAAGGAAGTCGCGTTCGTCGAGCGCTCGATCGAGCAAGCCGTTGCGGTCGGGCCGACGGCGCAGCAATATTTCGGCCTCGCCGGCGAGGTCATGATGATCGGCGGCCGGCACCGCGAGGCCCTCGCCTTGCTCGATCGCGGCATCGCGGCCAACGAGGAGCGCGATGTCGGCTTTTACATCGCCGAGATCCACCGGCTGCGCGGCCTGTGCCTCCTGGCGCTCGACCGCGCCAACAAGGACGAGGCGCGGCGGGCCTTCACAACCGCGCGCGACATCGCCAAGCAACAGGGCGCCGTCATCTTCGAACGCCGCGCCGAGACGGCGCTCGCCGATCTCGCCTAGAGGCATGACGATCCGTCTCGGTCGGCTCGACGACATTCCCGACGGCACCGCGCGCGGCTTTTCCTTCGGCGGCGGCACCGGCCGGCGCGAGATTTTCGTCTATCGCGGCGGCGGCACATTGCTCGGTTACGAGAATGCCTGTCCGCATCAGGGCACCCCGCTGAATTTCCTGCCCGACCGCTTTCTCAATCGCGAGCGCGACCGGTTTCTTTGCGCGACGCATGGCGCGCAATTCCGCCGCGACGACGGTTACTGCGTCTCCGGCCCCTGCGAAGGCAAGAGCCTCAAGCCGATCGCGTTGCGCGTCGAAGGCGCCGAGATTTTTTGGGTGCCTTAGACCAGGCTTTCATCGTCAAAGATTGAGGAGCGGTGCCAAACGAGCATCGATTTCGTCAAGCACGTCGGATGGCGCTGTAACTTGGGTCGCCATCGCTCGCTACCTTATTTACCTGACGAAGGAAAGGAAAGGTAATGTATATCCAGAATATATATACAAGTATGCTACACCACCCGGATATTCTTGAATTGCCACGGGTCGGTCGTGTCGAGATCCTCCGGAAATAAAACGCCCCGATCCTGGAGCGGCGTCCAATCACCCCACACGCCCGCCATCTCGCCGAGATAGGGCAGGGAGATTTCGAGCACGCGGCGGAAATCGATTTCGTCCGGCTCGACGACGCCGCGCCGCGGATTTTCCAGCGCCCAGATCACCCCCGCGAGCACGGTCACGGTCACTTGCAGGCTGGTGGCGTTGTTATAGGGCACGAGCTGTCGCGCCTCATCGACCGAGAGGCGGGAGCCATACCAATAGACGCCTTTCGGATTGCCCATCAGCAGCACGCCGAGCTCGTCGATGCCGCCCGGCGCGATCTCGTCCATGATCAGCCGCTTCTCGCTTTGCAAATGCCAGTTCTTGCCGCCCAGCTCATGGAGGGACAGCACCGCGCCGTCGCAGGGGTGATAGGCGTAATGCACGGTCGGGCGATAGATCAGCCGCTCGCCCTGTTTCAGCGTCAGGTAGTCGGCGATCGAGATCGATTCGCCATGCGTGATGAGAAAGCCGAAATAGGGGCCTTCGAGCGGCGTCCAGCTCCTGACCCGCGTGCCGGCGCCGGGACGATTGAGATAGATCGCGGCGCCGCTACCGAAATCGTGGCGGCCGCCATCGGTGGGGAAATGCCGCTCGTGGCTGCCCCAGCCGAGCTCCGCCGGCTGCGAGCCTTCGCTGAAAAACCCGTCGATCGACCAGGTGTTGACGAATTCGCCCGGCCGCTTGGGGATCGGCGAGACCTGCGTGTCGCGTTCGGCGATGTGGATCGCCTTGATGCCGAGCCGGTGCGCGAGCGCGCCCCATTCCGCGCGGCCCTTCGGCTCGGCGCCGCCGATGCCGGTGGCGGCGGCCATATCGAGCAGCGCGTGCTTGACGAAATGCGAGACCAGCCCGGGATTGGCGCCATGCGTCAACAGCGCGGTCGGCGCGGCGGGATATTTTTGGCGCAGCGCGAGCGCGCTTTCGCGCAAGGCGTAGTTGGAGCGCGCCGACGGCGTGAGCGAAGGATCGGTATAGCCGCCGGGCCAAGGCTCGATGCAGGTGTCGGTGTAGAGCGCGCCACGCGCCACGCACAGCTCGATCAGTGCCACGCTGGAGACATCGACCGAGACATTGACGAGAACATCGCCGGCGTCGAGGAGCGGTTCCAACAATGTGCGATAATTCTCGCGCGTCAGCGGCGTCTGGACGAATTTGATGCCAAGCGCGCGTGCTTCCTCGCCGCCGCGTTCCTCGGCGGTGACCACGGTGATTTGCGACGGCGCCATCTCGATATGGCGCAGCAGCAGCGGCGCGACGCCCTGGCCGATCGAGCCGAAGCCGACGATCACCATGCGGCCGGCGAATTTCACGTATTTTTGGTCGGTCATGGTCGCGTTTCTTTATCCATCTTCTTGCGTCGCTTTCGGCACGGCGAGGCCATAGCAAGCCCGATTCCAAGTCGAGCGCAAGCGCGGCGCGGGAATGAGGCGCCGAAAAGATTGACCCGTCGATTCGGCGGGGCTAGGGATGCATCCGTGCCGTGCGCAGCGTCGAAATCGGGGCGAATTTTCGGGCGAAGACCGATCGCTCGGGCCGTGCTTCTGGCGGCGATACTGGTGATGCTGACCATGGGCGGTGGCTCGCGGGCGGCCGACAGCGGTAAGGATCCGCCGTTGCCGCGCTTTGTCTCCTTGCGCTTCGACCAGGTCAATTTGCGCGCGGGGCCCGGCGACCAATATCCGATCGAATGGGTGCTGACCAAGAAGGGCCTGCCGGTCGAGATCATCGGCAAATTCGATGTCTGGTGGAAAATCCGCGATTGGCAAGGCAGCGTCGGCTGGGTGCGCGAGCGGATGGTGACCGCCAGCCGCACGGTCGTCATCACCGGCCAGACCCGCGTGCTCCATGCCGATCCCGACGCCGACGCGCCCGCCGTCGCCAAGGCCGAAGCGGGCGTGATCGCCCGGCTTTTGTCCTGTCGCGCCGCGTGGTGCCGGGTGCAGGCGCAAGGCGTCAAGGGCTGGATCGAGCGCGGCGAAATCTGGGGGGTCCTGCCCGATGAAGCGGTCGAGTAGGCCAGTTTCACGTAACGCCTATTTCGCACAAATCAAGAACAAAGCTCTACGCGAAATCTTCCGCCAACGCGGTCCGAACCGCTCCGGGCATGACGGCGATATGCCCGTAAGCCGGATGGTCGATTCCGATCAGGATCTGGGTGGCGGGATCGCGGAACTTGGCGATCTGCGCCGGCGAGAAACGGAAACGGACGAACTGCACCGCCGAGGCCTTGCCCTCGGGGCTGGTATTCTCGCGGGTCGGATCGGGATCGCCCATGACCCGCTCGCCGCCGACCGCGACATAGAGGCGGTGCTCGATGCCGCCTAATTGGTTCAAGACCGTGTCGCGGCGCTTCGGATCGTCGATCTCGAACATCACGGTCGCGATCAGCTCGTCGCCGCGGGGAATGAGCGGGTTGTAAGCCGCCAACTCATCCGCGATCTGCGCCTCGCCGCCGCGCTCGATATGCAGCATCTCATGCACCTGATGCCACATCGTGTCGTAATTCTCGAAATAGAAGGTGGCGAAGGGGCCGACCTCGACGCGGCGATTTTTTTTTATCTCGCTGACGCGCTTCTTGTATTCGCCGCGGCTCTTGGCGTAGTCGTCGACATCGATAATGTCGGCGCGGGTGATTTCGCGCTTTCCGCTCATGGCAAGACTCCGTAGGCGCGCGCGAAGAGCTCGATCGGGTGAAACGATGCCTCGGGCACGGTTTTGTCGCCGTCGACGCGTTCCATCCCTTGAAGGATATGCGCCGCCGCCAGCGGACATTCCGAGGCGACGAACATCTTCTCGTTCTTGACCGCCTGGCGCGCGACCGGCGCGCCGACTTTAAGCGCGGTATCGAAATTCGCCTTCATCACGCCCCAGGAGCCGCCATGGCCGGAGCAGCGCTCGATCACGGCGACATCGGCTTGAGGCACGAGACGCAGCATCTCCGCCGCTTTCTGGCCGACATTCTGCGCCCGCGCGTGACAGGCGAGATGCACGGTGACGCCGCCGGGCAAGGGTTCGAGGCCGGGCGCCAGCCCCTCCTTCTTGGCGATATCGACGACATATTCGCTGGCATCGAAGGTCGCGCGCGCCAGCCGCTTCACATTGTCGTCGTCGGGCACGATCAGCGGCCATTCGAATTTCAGCATCAGCGCGCAAGACGGCACCGCCGCGACGATATCGAAGCCGCGCGAGATCAAAGGCGCGAGCGCGGCGGCGGTCTTCCTGGCAGTGGCGGCGACGCGGGCGAGATCGCCGCGCTCGAGCAGCGGCATGCCGCAACAGCCGGGATAGACCACCTCGGTCGTAACGCCGTTCTTGGCGAGTACGGCTTGGAGCGCCTCGCCGATGCGCGGGTTGTTATAATTGACGAAACAGGTGGCGAAGATCGCCGCCTTGCGTGCCTTGGCCGGCGCCGCTGCGTCGCGGGCGGGCGTCGCCGCCTTGGCGCGCATGGCGAAAGTCTTGCCGTGGAATTTCGGCAAATCGGCGCGCCGATCGATGCCGGCGATTTTTTCCAGGGCCGGCCGCGTCAGACGGTTATGCGTGTCGCTGCCCCAATTGACGAGTGGCGCCGCCAAGCCCGCGAGCTTGCCGTTGCGGTCGGTCTCGCCCAATTGGCCCTGCACGAAATCGGCCTTGCCGCGCTTCAGGTCGGCGGCCCGGGCGCGCAGCATCAGATGGGGAAAATCGATATTGAAGGGATGTGGCGGCACATAAGGGCACTTCGTCATGAAGCACATGTCGCAGAGCGTGCAGGCCTCGACCACGCCGGCGAGCGCGGCGCTCGGCACCGCATCCAATTCGCCCGAGGAGGAATTGTCGATCAGGTCGAAGAGGCGCGGAAACGAATCGCACAGATTGAAGCATCGCCGGCAAGTGTGACAGACATCGAACTGGCGCCGCATCTCCGCATCGAGCTTCTCCGGATCGGTATAGTCCGGGTCTTGCCACGCAATGACGTGACGGGTCGGCGCTTCGAGACTGCCTTCGCGCATGCCTCAACTCATTTCGTCATTCAGAACATAAAGCCCCCACCCTCGACGCTTCGCGCCGCTTCCCTCCCCCGCAAGCGGGGGAGGGTCGGGGAGGGGGCTTGCCGTGGGGCGATGACCGAATCGCTTAGAGCGTGTCGAGCGCCTTTTGGAAGCGGCCGGCGTGAGACTTCTCGGCCTTGGCGAGGGTCTCGAACCAGTCGGCGATCTCGCTGAAGCCTTCCTGGCGGGCGGTCCGCGCCATGCCGGGATACATGTCGGTATATTCGTGGGTCTCGCCGGCGATCGCGGCGGCGAGGTTGAGCTTGGTTTCTCCGATCGGCTTGCCGGTCGCGGGATCGCCGACCTCTTCGAGATATTCGAGATGGCCGTGGGCATGGCCGGTCTCGCCTTCCGCGGTCGAGCGGAACACGGCCGAGACGTCGTTATGGCCTTCGACATCGGCCTTTT
>JAATGI010000370.1 GCA_015654725.1 Rhodospirillales bacterium | reverse complement strand
GCTGCGCGCGACGCCGCCGAGGCGGCGAGCCGCGCCAAGTCCGACCTGCTCGCCAATATGAGCCACGAGCTGCGCACGCCCTTGAACGCGATCATCGGCTTTTCGCAGATTCTGCACGAGGAACTGTTCGGCGCGCTCGGCTCGTCGCGCTACCACGGCTATGTCGGCGACATCCTCGAAAGCGCGCGCCACCTGCTCGCGGTCATCAACGATATTCTCGATCTCGCCAAGATCGAGGCCAATTCCTTCCGGCTTCGCGAAGGCCCGGTGGATCTCGGCCAGGTGGTGGGCTCGGCCCTGCGCCTGGTGCGTCCCCGCGCCGACGAGGCCAGCATCGCGCTCGAATTCGATCACCGCGCGCCGGCTTTGCGGATCACGGCCGACGAAACCGCGGTCAAGCGCGTGCTGGTCAATCTGTTGTCGAACGCGGTCAAGTTTTCCGAGGCCGCGACCACCGTGACCGTGAGCTGTGCGGTGGTGCATTCGGGCGACGTCGCGATCACGGTTCAAGACCGCGGCATCGGCATGGCGCCCGAGGACATCGCGACCGCGCTGACGCCGTTTCAACAGGTCGATATCGGCCTGCGCCGGAAATACGAAGGCACCGGCCTGGGTCTGCCGATCGCCAAGCAATTGATGGAGCTGCATGGCGGGCAGCTCGACATCGAAAGCGCGCGCGAACAGGGAACCACGGTGACCATGACGTTCCCCGCCGCGCGTATCGTCGACCTGTCGGCCGAACCTCTATTATCGTCCGTCGCGCCCTTGACGGCGGCCGCCGGCCGATAAGGCCCCTTACCCCCTCACAGGGGGGAGTGGTTAGAGCCCGGCTTTGAGCTTGGCGCCGGCCTTGAAGCGCACGCCCTTGCTAGCCTTGATCTTGATCGCTTCGCCGGTGCGCGGATTGCGGCCCATGCGCGCCGCGCGCTTGCTGACATGGAAAGAGCCGAAGCCGGGAATGCCGAACTTCTGGCTCTTCTTCAATTCCTTGCCGATCGAAGCAACCACGGTATCGACCGCGGCGGCGGCATCGCTCGACTTAAGTCCGCCCTTTTTCAGCGCATCCACGAGAATCTGTTTGCTCACGTTGATTTTTCCTTTCGTGCCTGGCGACGCGTCCCCTTGGGACGCGACCCCGATCTCGTCCCGACCGCGTGCTCCGCATCCTCGAACGCGACCGCGACGCAGCCCCAAAGCGTCTCACTCCCCTCGGCGACAATCAATAGATTCCTGGCTTTTTTCGCGTATCGCGGCACGAAAAGCCAAAATATCGGGGAATTTCCTCGGATTCGGCGGCGGCCTTCGCGTGCCGGAGGGGCAAATTGGCCGAATGCGGAAGGGAAAAATCGCCGGTTTCCCTCGATTCGGCCTGCGAATCGGGCGCAAGCCGGAGCATGCTCTGGATTACGGCGCCGGCACCAAATGGATGGTCGGCTCCGCCGGCGAGGCGCCGAATTCGAGCCAGGCGAAATCGCGCCAGCGCGTCGCCAGGTCGGCGTAATGCGGCGATAGCGGGCTCGCCGATTGTCCCGGCGCGATCAGGAATCGCGCCCGCTCCGGCGCCGCCAGATCGACGATGGTGCGCAGGCCCGGCCCGTGATCGTCGGCGAAGGGCTCGTCGTTGGCGTAGCTCATCTCGCCGCGATTCACGGTGTCGGAGCCGCCATCGGTGGGGAGATCGAACGCGAACCAGCCGCCCACCACCGGCACTTTGGACCAAAATTGATTGATGAAACGCGCGCGGTGAGCGCGGCCCCAATGCCAGGTCGCCATGTCGTCGCCATAGCGTTTGGCGAGGTCGTCGAGCGCGCGATGCAGCGAGAGCGCCAACAGCGCCGGGCAATCGCCGGCCGCGCCGCCCTCGGCCACGCACCAATCCCGATGCTCGGTCAGGATCGAGCGCACCACTAAGGGATGCGGCGGCGACCAGAACCGGTTGAGTTCCTTGCCGAGCTTGGGCTCGAACAATTCGCGCGTCAGCTCGCGCAGCCAGGCGACGAAGATGAGCGGCTCGACCTGGTCGCGACCCATGTGGAAATCCCAGTCCTTGAGCCTGTCGATGGCGCCTTGGTCGCGCGCCGCGGCGGGCGAGAATTGCGTCATCAGCGGGATCAGATCCTTCGCCATCAGCGACAGGGTGTCGGCCTGGATGGCGGCGAAATCGTCGGGCGCGAATTTGTCCTTGGCGGCGAGCAGCTGCGCGATGCGCTCGGCGCGGTTGGGATAGTCCCATTCGCGGCTGATGAAATAGGGATAGGAGTCGGGCACGATCTTGTTGTTGGCGGTGACGATGCGCCCGCTCGCGGGATTGTAGGCCATCGGCAATTCGTCGAACGGAATAAACCCCTTCCAATCGTAGTCGCCGCTCCAGCCCGGCGACGGGATGAAGCCGTCGCCCTTGGCGCGAATCGGAATTCGTGCCGGCGCGATGAAGCCGATATTTCCGTCGATATCGGCATAGACCATGTTCTGCTCGGGCGCCGCGAACAGCTTCAGCGCGTCGCGGAACTGATCCCAGTTTTGCGCGCGATCGATGCCGCGCAGCGCCTCGGGCGAGCGGTCGTCGATCGCGAGCCACGTGGCCTGTAACGCCAGCACCGTGCCTTGCGGCGCCGGCTTGGCGTAATCCTCGCCGAGATCGGAGATCACCGGCCCGTGCCGCGTGGTTCGGACCGTTATCGTTACCGGCTCGCCTCGGCGTACCAGGATTTTCTCCGCGCGCGTCGCGAACGGCGCTGAGCCGTCGGGCGTCAGATACTTGTTCGGATCGTTCGGATCGATTTTCTCGATGAAGCAATCCTCGACATCGCCGGTGGTCGTGGTGAAGCCCCAGGCGATGCGCGCGTTATGACCGAGCACGACATAAGGCACCGACGGCGCGGTGACGCCGGCGACGTCCATGTCCGGCGTGATGATATGGGCGAGATACCAGATGCCGGGCGCGTCGAGACCGAGATGCGGATCGTTCGCCAGCATCGGCTTGCCCGAGACCGTGTGCTTGCCGTCCACGACCCAATTGTTCGAGGCGTAGATCGGGCCGACCAGATCCGGCAGCGCGGCATAGATCGCGTCGAGCGGCATGGCCTTGAGCAGCGCGGCCGTATCCCCGGTCGGCACCGGCGCGTCCTTCGGATAGGGCGGATACAGCACGTCGAGGTCTTCCGGCTTGAGGTGCTGCAAGAGCCGCGCGCGGAACAGCTCGTTGCGAAAGTTGCCGGCGAGCTGCAGCGACATGAGCTTGCCCCAGACCAGCGAGTCCGCCGGCCGCCACGGCTCGGGCCGGACGCCGAGCAAATAATATTCGGGCGGCAACGCGGTGGTGCGGTGCTCGATCCAATCGTTGACGCCGTCGGCGTAGGCGTCGAGCACGGCGCGGCCGTCGGGCGGCAGCGCCTGATATTGCGCCTCGGCCGTGCCATAAATCCCGAGCGTGCGCGTGAAGCGGTCGATACCGAGCGTGGCGCCGCCGGACCATTCCGAGATGCGGCCTGCGCCGATGTGCCGCATCAGATCCATCTGAAAGAGGCGCTCGCTGGCATGGAGATAGCCCACCGCGAAGGCGGCGTCGCGCTCGTTCGCGGCCGTGATCGTCGGAATGCCGAAACGGTCGCGTTCGACGGTGACGGGGGCACTCAGGCCATGCGCCAGGATGGTCCCGCCCGGCGCCGGCACCGAACGCAGCCATAGAAAAACCGCGGCGATCACGGCGACGATCGCTAGAACAACGAGCCCGAGCCAACGCACTTTTTTAATGGTCTAGCTCCTTTCCTACTCACTTTGGCCGGGCTTGGCCTAGATGGCCGAGTCAAGCCCGGCCATGACGAATAGGGAAGCCAAAAACTATAGGCCGAGTTCCTTTAATATTTTAGCCCGGTCCCGGTCCAACGTCGGCGCCGGGGCGCGGGTCGGCGGATCGGCGAAGGCCGAGAATTTCAGCGGATTGCCAGCGAGCTTGAGCGGGCCGGCATCCGGGTCGTCCACGGTCACGAGCATGTTGCGCGCCTCGACCTGCGGATTGGCGAGCGCCTGTTCGATATTGTTGATCGGGCCGCAGGGCACACCGGCCTTTTCCAGGATCGCGACGTTTTCCGCGGTCGAATGTTTTTCCAATTCCTTTTCCAATTCCGGGCGCAACGTGTCGCGGTTCTTGTTGCGCAGATCGTTGGTCTTGTAGCGCGGATCGGAAGCGAGGTCGGGGCGCTGCAAGGCGTCGCAGAGTTTCAAATAGAGATTGTCGTTGCCGGCGGCGACGATCATCCAGCCGTCCGCCGTCTCGATCGCCTCGAACGGCACGATCGAGGGATGGCGCGCGCCCAAAGGACCCGGCACCTCGCCCAGCACGGTGTAGCGCATCACCGCGTTTTCGATCAGCGCGAGCTGGCAATCGAACATCGCGATATCGACCTTGGTCGCCTCGCCGGTTTGCGCGCGATGAAAGAGCGCGGCATTGACCGCGACCGCGGTGTAAAGCCCGGCGCCGACATCGCCGATCGACATGCCGATCCGCACCGGCGGCTGGCCGGGATGGCCGGTGATCGACATGATCCCGCCCAATCCCTGCACCACCATGTCGTAGGACGGCGTCTTGGAGAGCGGCCCCGAATGGCCATAACCCGAGGCCGCAGCATAGATCAGCTTCGGATAGCGCGGATGCAGCGCCTCCCAGCCATAACCGAGCTTTTCCATCGTGCCGGGGCGAAAATTCTCGACGATGACGTCGGCGCGCTCGAGCAGCTTTTCGAAAATGCGCTTGTCCTTGTCCGATTTGAGATCGAGCGAGATCGATTCCTTGCCGCGATTGATCGAGGCGAAATAAGTCGAGACGCCGTTCTTGTAGGGGCCATAGGCGCGGGCGTCGTCGCCGGGCGCGGGCGGCTCGATCTTGATGACGCGCGCGCCCATCTCCGCCATGAGAAAGGTGGCGTAGGGTCCGGCGAGAATGCGCGACAGATCGACAACGGTAATGCCCGTAAGCGGGCCGGCAGCGGCCATGATTTTTCTCTGCGTTGATGTGGCGCCTGTCTTTAGCGCAGCCGGACGGGGGGGACAATGTATTGAAAACCGGGCGCCACAATAATTCGCCTTGCGCGGGCTCGACCCGCGCATCCGCGAATTTTTCCTTTTGGCATTCGCGGTAGGAAGGGGCGATAGACTTATTCGGGGGCCCCCGGGCCAAGCCCGGGGGAGGTGCAGATTTAGAGATGACGAGGAGATGCCCGTGTTCCGTCCGCCCGCCTTCGCTCTTGCCTTTATCGCCCTGACATTTCTCGCTTCCGCCGCGCGCGCCGACGAGGCGGTGACGACCGACATTCTGCTCAAGACCGAGACCACCAATATCGGCCAGCGCATCGCCTATCCGCGCTACGGCAAGCCGGAAATCCAGACCCTGATCGTGACCATCGCGCCCGGCGCCTCGACGCCGCTTCACAAGCATCCGGTGCCGATTGTCGGCTATATCCTGCAAGGCCAACTCGAAGTCCGCGCCGAGGGCGGCAAGGTCAATCGCTACAAGGCCGGCGATGCTTTCGTCGAAGCCTTGAACCATAGTCATCGCGGAACCAATATCGGCACCGAGCCGGTGCGTATTCTGGTCACGGTCATCGGCACCGCGGGCGTGCCTTATTCGGTCGCCATGGAGAAATGAATGGCCGACACCGTGCGCGACAATCCGGCGCTGCACCGTTTCGAACTCGACACCGGCGGGCGGGTCGCGTTCCTGACCTATCGCAAGTCGGACGGCGTCATCACCCTGCTGCATGAGGAAGTGCCACCCGAATTCGAAGGGCGCGGGATCGGCAGCGCCTTGGCGCGCGGCACGCTGGAAACGGTGCGGGCGCGCGGCCTCAAGCTCGTGGTGCGGTGCCCGTTCGTCAGCGATTATATGGCGAAGCACCCCGAATTCGACGATCTGCTGGCCCGTTAACTCTCGTCGCCGCCGCGCTTTTGCGTGACCAGGAACACGATCATGTCCCAGGAATTGCGAATGCCGCCGATGACCAAGAGGGCGACGGCGAAGGCCAGCACTTCGATCGGGTGCGGCCGATCTTCGAGCGTCATGTAGGCGGCCGCCGCCACCGCGAGATAGCCCACGAGCGGCACCGCCGCGTACCAGAAATGATCGACCCATTCGAGCTCGCGCCGTTTCGCCACGTCCCGCGCCACCGTGGCGGAATAGATCAGCCCGACCAGCGCCGCCAGAACGAGGCCGGCGCCGAACCAGCGCCAATCGAGCGTCGGCACCATGGTGAAGGCGCACAGCACGATCACGATCGAAAGATGGATGACGGTCTGGGTCAGGAAGCTGCCGATCGCGGTGGCGTGGCCGCGATTGAAAAAGCCGATGCCGATCGAAACCACCACGAACATGGCGCCGACCAGCGCCGCCGCCGCGCCGCCGATGACGGTGAAGAAATCGCGCCACTGGTGGAGGAGATCGATCAGCGGAGGCATGCCTGCTCGTTTATCATTGCAAGAGCGTCGTGCGCCCTTCGATTTGGCGCTTCGCGCCAGCTCAGGGTGAGGAAACTTTCGAGGATGGCATTACCGGTTGTCCTCATCCCGAGCGTGCGCGTCAGCGCACTGTTGAGGGACGTACGGCGCGCCTCCAGCGCGAATCACCCCTTCTTGATCTGTTTTGCCGCCTCGACAGCGGCGTAGGTCAGAATCCCGTCGGCGCCGGCGCGCTTGAAGCCCAACAGCGCCTCGACCATGACCGAGGGATCGAGCCAGCCGCGCTCGATCGCGCCCATCAGCATCGAATATTCGCCGCTGACCTGATAGGCGAAGGTCGGCACGCCGAACCGCTCTTTCACCCGGCGCACGATATCGAGATAGGGCATGCCCGGCTTGACCATGACCATGTCGGCGCCCTCGGCGAGATCGAGCGCCACTTCGCGCAATGCCTCGTCGCCATTGGCCGGGTCCATCTGATAGGTGCGTTTGTCAGCCTTGCCGAGATTGGATTTGGAGCCGAGGGCGTCGCGGAACGGGCCGTAAAAGGCCGAGGCGTATTTCGCGGCATAAGCCATGATCTGGACCCGCTCGAAGCCCTTGGCGTCGAGTGCGTCGCGGATGGCGCCGATACGCCCGTCCATCATGTCCGACGGCGCGATCACGTCCCAACCGGCCTCGGCCTGGACGACCGCCTGGCGGCAAAGAATCGCTACCGTTTCGTCGTTGGCGACATAGCCGTCGCGCAGCACGCCGTCATGGCCGTGCGTTGTAAACGGGTCGAGCGCCACGTCGCACATCACGCCGAGACCGGGTGCCGCCTGCTTCACCGCGCGCACGGCGCGGCAGACCAGATTGTCGGGATTGAGCGCTTCCTCGCCATCGGGCGATTTGCGCTCGCTCGGCGTCGCCGGGAAAATCGCGATCAGCGGAATGCCGAGCGATTGCGCCTCGCCGGCCGCGTCCGCGAGCGCCGCGACGGAGAGCCGGTGCACCCCCGGCATGGACGGGATCGCCACCCGCGCCTCGCGCCCCTCATGGACGAACACCGGCCAGATGAAGTCGCCGGGCGCCAGGCGATGCTCGGCGACCAGCCGGCGCGACCAATCCTCGCGGCGGTTGCGGCGCATGCGAATGCGAGGGAAAGCGCCCAGTGGCTGACGCGGTAAGGCCATGCGCGGTCATGATAGGGAGCGTGCCAAGGCTTTACAATGCGGGCGGGCGCACCGCGCGCCGGGCTTTACGCTTCGGGCGTAATTGTGAATTTAAGGAAAAATTAATCAATAAAAGTTAGGTTTTCCGTCCACTAACCATTGCTGTGACGGAACCCGAACATGTCCATGCTAACCGCTTATCTCGACGCGATTGCGCTCACCGAGCGCTTGCATCGCCAGTTCCTCGAAATCGTCAAACTCGAGCTGGAAAATCACGCCATGCATGACGTGAATAACGTCCAGGCGATGATCCTGTTCAATATCGGCGATCTCGACATGACGGTGGGCGAGTTGACGCTGCGTGGCTGCTATCTCGGCTCCAACGTCTCCTACAACGTCAAGAAGATGGCGGAGAACGGCTATATTCAGCAGGAACGCTCGCCGCACGACCGGCGCTCGATCCGCGTCCGCCTCACGGACAAGGGCCGCGGCGTCCGCGCTATGATCATGGCGCTGATCGAGAGCCAGATTTCCCACACGCCGCTCGAAGAGGCGGCGATGACCCAGGCGCTCGTCACCTTCCGCCGGCTCGACCGTCTCTGGACCCAATCCGTCAATATGGGCAACCGCGTCACCCAACTGTCGCCGGCGGCGGCCTAGCTTGGCGGATAAAATCGTTGCAAGCTCCCGCGCCATCGCCAGGATGGCCCGGGAGCCATCATGCACAGCGAACTCGATCCGCGCGCCGCGGGCGCGCAGCGCCTTAAAGGTAAAATCTGCATCGTCACCGGCGCCGGCCAGGGCATCGGCCGCGCCACGGCACGGCGCTTCGGCGCCGAAGGGGCCAAGATCGTCGTCGCCGAGCGGATCGAGGACAGCGCCGCGGAAACGGTGCGGCAGCTCGCGGCTGCGGGTGTCGAGGCGATCAAGATCGTCGCCGATCTCGGCAACCACGCCGATGCCCGGCGCCTGATGCGCGAGACGGTCGCGCATTGGGGCCGGATCGATGTGCTGGCCAATGTCGTCGGCGGCACGATCTGGTGGCAGCCCTTCGACCATTATTCGGAAGAGCAGATCGAGCTCGAACTCGAACGCTCACTTTATCCGACCCTATGGTGCTGCTCGGCGGTGCTGCCGATCATGGTCGAGCAAAAATCGGGCGCCATCGTCAATGTCAGCTCGATCATCGCGCGGCGCGGCCTTTATCGCACGCCCTATGCGGTGGCGAAGGGCGGCGTCGAATCCCTGACCCGGGCGCTGTCGCAGGAATATGGCCGTTACGGCATTCGCGTCAACGCGGTGGCGCCGGGCAGCACGGTGGTGCCCGATCGCGTCACCTCGCGCCTGACGCTGCGGCCCGGTGTCGAGGGCGAAGCGGTGCCGGGGATGGAAGACTATATCCGCGAAGGCAGCGGCGGCGGCGATATCCGCCGGCTGGCGCTGCAACGCAAAGGCGAGGTCGAGGAGCAGGCCGCCGCGATCGCGTTCCTCGCCAGCGACGACGCCAGTTATGTCACGGGGCAGATCGTCGATTGCTCGGGCAATCCGTGAAACACTTCTTGGCGTCTGCCCAGTGCAAAAAAAGCTGGCCCATGCTATATGAATCCGATGAGCAGGCCACGACCCCAACCGGTTTCCGTATTTGACGCGGCGGACGATGCCGCGGAAGAAAAAGCCTGGGCCGAAGCCGAAGCCGATATCGCCGCAGGCCGCGTCGTGCCGCACGGCAAAGTCAAGCGATGGCTTTTGTCGTGGGGAATGCCGGATGAGCTTCCGGCACCGCGTTGGCGCAAGCGCAAGTAACTTGGACCGACGTCGCGCTTGCCGATCTTGAAGGCATTCGCGCTTACCTCGCCAGGTTTAATCCGCGCGCCGCTCACCGGATCGCCATCGACTTGATTGAGGCCGCGGAGAATCTGGCGGAGCACCCTCGAATCGGGCGGTCCGTCGGGCCGGGACGGCGTGAGCTCGTCACCATCTATCCTTACGTCATCCAATATCGTGTGGAGGAGGGGGAGGTCGTGATTGCTCATATTCGACATGGCCGGCAGCGGCCAAATCGAAATTTCTAAATGTGCTCCGCCATGCGCGAATGGGTCTTGGTGTCGCGCATCGCGAGATAGAAGCACAGCGAAATGAAAATGCAGCCGGTGGCGTACCAGTAAAAGCCGGTCTCCATCCCCTCGTTCTTGAACCATAGCGCCACCGAATCGACCGAGCCGCCGAACAGCGCCACCGTCAACGCGTAAGGGATGCCGACGCCCATCGCGCGCACCGCCGTGGGGAACAATTCCGCCTTCACGATGCCGGTGATCGAGGTATAGCCGCTGACGATCGCCCAGGCGCAACAGATCAGCAGCAGCGCGATCCACGGACTCTTGGTCTGTTGCAAGGTCGAGAGCAGCGGATAAGTGCCGAGCGTGCCGCAAATCCCGAACGCGATCAACATCGGTCTGCGCCCGATCTTGTCCGACAGCGCGCCGTAGAGCGGCTGCAGGCAGGCGGCGAACACCAGCGCCGCGAAGGTTACGGCGGTGGTGTCGTCGTCGCTCAAGCCGACCGAGAGCTTGAGAAATTTCTGCATGTAGGTCGCGTAGGTGTAAAAGGCCGAGGTGCCGCCGATGGTGATGCCGATCACCATCACCATCCGCCGCCAATTCCGCCCCAACGCGCGCCACGAATTCTCGGCCCGGACGACTTGCTCGGCCTCGCGGAACAGGGCGCTCTCCGGCATGTCGCGGCGCAAGAAATAGCCATAGAGCGCGATGCCGGCGCCGATGACGAAGGGAATGCGCCAGCCCCAGGCGCGCAATTCGTCGGGCGTGAGAAAAATCTTTTGCAGGATCAGCAAGACCAGGAGAGCGCCGATCTGGCCGCCGATCAGCGCCACATACCAGACGCCGGAATAAAAGCCGCGGCGTCCGGGCTGTGCGACCTCGCTCAGATAGGTGATGGCGGTGCCGTACTCGCCGCCTTGGCTGATGCCTTGGACGATGCGCGCGAGGGCGAGCAGGATCGGCGCGCCGACCCCGATGCTCGCGTAAGTCGGCGTCGCCGCGATCATGAGCGAGCCGAAACACATCAGCATGATCGAGACTGTCAGCGCGTTGCGCCGGCCGTAACGGTCGGCGGCGTAGCCGAACAGGATGCTGCCGAGGGGCCGCACCAGGAATCCGACCGCGAACAGCGACGCTGCGGCGAGCTGCTGCGCCACCGGATCGCCCTTCGGGAAGAACGAGCCGCTGAAATACAGCGCGAACGCGGCATAGGCATAGACGTCGTACCACTCGATCAGATTGCCGACCGAACTGGTGAGCAGCGCCTTGACCCGGCGCCGCGTGTCGGCGCCGTCGAAGGCATCGATGGTGGGGGCAAGCTCGCTCATGGCTCAGAACGCCGACAGACCCGTTTGAGCGCGCCCCAGGATGAGAGCGTGAATGTCGTGCGTGCCCTCATAGGTGTTGACGGTTTCCAGATTCAGCAGGTGGCGAATGACATTGTATTCATCGACGATGCCGTTGCCGCCATGCATGTCGCGCGCTTGCCGCGCGATATCGAGCGCCTTGCCGGTGGAGTTGCGCTTCAAGAGCGAGACCATCTCCGGCGTGGCACGATGCTCGTCCATCAGCCGGCCAAGTCGCAGGCAGGCATGGAGGCCAAGCGTAATCTCGGTCTGCATGTCGGCGAGCTTTTTCTGGATCAGCTGATTGGCGGCCAGCGGCTTGCCGAACGCCTTGCGCTCGACGGTGTAGTCGCGCGCGGCGTGCCAGCATGCCTCGGCGGCGCCGAGCGCGCCCCAGGCAATGCCATAGCGCGCGTTGTTGAGACAGGAGAACGGGCCGCGCAGCCCGGTGACGCCCGGCAACAAATTTTCCTCGGGCACGAACACATCCTGCATCGCGACCTCGCCGGTGCTCGAAGCGCGCAGGGAGAATTTTCCCTCGATCTTGGCGGTCGATAGCCCTTTCATGCCGCGTTCCAGGATGAAGCCGCGCACGACATCGTCCTCGGTCTTCGCCCAGATCAGGAACAATTCGGCGACGGGGGCATGGCTGATCCACATCTTGCTGCCGTTCAAAACATAGCCGCCCGACACTTTCTGCGCGCGCGATGTCATGCCGCCGGCGTCGGAGCCGAAATCCGGCTCGGTCAGACCGAAACAGGCGATCAACTCGCCGGTCGCCATCTTGGGCAGATATTTTTCCTTCTGCGCCGCGCTGCCGAAGGCGTGGAGCGGATACATGGTGAGCGAGGACTGGACGCTGAGGGTCGAGCGATAGGCGGAATCGACGCGCTCCAATTCGCGCGCCACCAGGCCATAAGCGACATAAGACGTGCCGGCGCAGCCATAGCCGGTGAGGGTCGAGCCGAGGAAGCCGAGCGCGCCCATTTCGCGCATCACCGCGATGTCGAACTTCTCCTCGCGGAACGCCAGCTTGATCCGCGGCATGAGCTTGTCTTGCGCATAGGCGCGCGCGGCATCGCGGATCATGCGCTCGTCCTCCGAGAGTTCGTCCTCGAAGCGCAGCGGGTCCTGCCAGTCGAATTCTACCGTCATCGTATCTTCTCCCCCTCCCCCCTTGAGGGGGAG
>JAATGI010000484.1 GCA_015654725.1 Rhodospirillales bacterium | reverse complement strand
CGCGATTGGCCTCGACATGCTCTTCGTCGCGCCACAATGCGACCGCCGCGGCTTGCAGCGGCAGCGGCACTTGCGCGCCGCCATAGGCGCGCAAAGCCTGAAAGCGCGCGAGCCAGTCGGGATCGCCTGCGATGAAACCGCAGCGCAATCCCGCCGCGTTCGAGCGCTTCGACAGCGAGTGAAACACCAGCACATTCCTCATGTCGCCGCCGAGCGACGCGCATGCCTCGAGCCCGCCCACCGGCGGTACGCGGTGGTAAATCTCGGAATAGCATTCGTCGATCGCCAGCACGAAATCGTGGGCGCGGGCGAGGCGGATGGCCTTTTGCAAATAGCCGAGATCGGCGCAGGCGCCTTGCGGATTGGCGGGGCTGCACAGATAGAAAATCGCCGTGCGTGCCAGGAGTGCTTCGGGAATGGCATCGAGATCGGGAAGAAAGCCGGTCTCGGCGGTGGCGTCGAGCGCCACCGTCTCGGCGCCGGCCATGTGTCCGCCGCCGCTATAGACGAGATAATAGGGATTGGGCATCAGCGCCGCCGGCCTCGCGCCGGCCTTGGTCTCGGGCACCGCCACGGCCGCGATCATGAACAGCCCTTCCTTGGTGCCGGACAACGCCGCGACATGCCGCTCGGGCTGCAACATGCCGTCGGGCAAACGATAGCGGCGCTGTAGCCAAGCGCTCGCGGCGTTACGGTAAGAGGGCGTTCCCGCCATCGGCGGATAGCGGTTCCACGACATCGCGTTCTCGGCGATCGCCCGCGCCATGAAGTCGGGCGGATCGTGTTGCGGCTCGCCCACCGACATCAGGATCGGCGGCTCGTTGGCGCGCGGCGCCACCCCGCCCAACAGCTTGTTGAGACGGGCGAAGGGGTACTCTTCCAGACTCTCGTAGCGTGGATTAACAGGCACGTCTAATCCCAAGTGGCAATTATAGAAATTTATAATGTTGCCATCATAAACCAGCGCCGCCCGGAGGCCAAGCGTGTCTGGAGGAGGGCTCGACGCTACGGTGTTCCGGACCCGATGGGACTGGACCTCGATCCCGTTTATGCCAGGAAGTCGACCTCGCCATGCGACAGGTGATATTCCGCCCCGACGATCTCCAGCCGACCGGCGGCGACGGCGGCGGCAAGGACCGGTCTGGACGCCTTAAGCGCCGCGACCGTCTGCCGCACATGCGTGGTGATGGCGTTCTCGACGGCATCGCCCGGCATGCTCTTGCTGGCCTCGACGGCGGGACGAATTGCTCTTACCACGCTCGCGATATGAGGCGGCGGCATGGTGCCCGAAGCGACCGACGAAACCGTGGCCATCACCGCGCCGCAACGCTGATGCCCAAGAACCACGATGAGCGGCGTGGCGAAATGTTCGACCGCGTATTCCATCGAGCCGATGGCGATGTCGTCGGCGATATTGCCGGCGTTGCGCACGGTGAAGACCGCGCCCAGCCCTTGATCGAACAAAATCTCCGGCGGGACGCGGGAATCCGAGCAGCCGAGCACGATGGCGAACGGCAGCTGGGCCGGCGCCGCCAATTCACGACGGTCGGAGCGACTGAACTCGAGAGGCTGGTCGGCCACGTATCGCGCATTGCCGTCGATCAACGCCGTGCGGGCGGCCGCGCTGGAGATTTGGGCCGAGGTGTCCGCGGCGAAGCTTTTTGCCGATAGGCCCGCCGCCGCGAGCGGCCCGAGGGCCAACGTCGTCACCAGCCGGCGCCGCGACCAGTCATTCGATGCGGATCGATTCATCTGCCGTCTCCCCCTACGCGGTTCTTGCTTGCGATGCGGCCAAGCCTATTACGGCCGCGGGGCGGACGATAGCCGGTTGAGGGAGCCTATGCCCCAAAGAAAACGGGGTGCTCTTTCGAGCACCCCGAGTTGAGGAGGAACGCCTAGACAGACGGAAACAACAACCACAAACCTCGCGGCCCAACGGCCGCGAGTTACTGCACAGCCTCGCCGTGAAGGGCGAGATCGAGGCCTTCGCTCTCGACATCGTCGGAGACGCGCAAGCCGATGGTCATGTCGATGATCTTCAACAGCACCAGGCTCACGATCGCGTCATAGACGATGACGATCACGACGCCCTCGATTTGGTACCAGACCTGGATCGCGTTGCCTTCGATCAGGCCCGAAGTTCCGCCATACTGACTGATCGCGAACACGCCGGTGAGGATCGCGCCCGCGGCGCCGCCGCAGGCATGGACCCCGAAGCAATCGAGCGCGTCGTCGTAGCCGAACGCGGCTTTGAGCGAAGTCGCGCCGAGATAGCACACGATGCCGGCCGCGACGCCGATCGCGAGCGCGCCGGCCGGGCCGACGAAGCCCGAGGCCGGGGTGATCGCGACCAGACCGGCGACCGCGCCCGAGCAAATCCCGATGATGGTGGGTTTGCCGCGGGCCGCCCATTCGACGAACATCCAGGTCAGGCCCGCCATCGCGGTCGCGATCTGGGTCACGGTCATGGCCATGCCGGCCTGCATGTTGGCCGCGACCGCGGAGCCGGCATTGAAGCCGAACCAGCCGACCCACAGCAGCGCGGCGCCGATAAAGGTCAGCACCACATTATGCGCCGGGCCGGTGCTTTTGCGCTTGCCGAGCATCAGCGCGCACATCAGTCCGGCGACGCCGGAATTGACATGGACGACGGTGCCGCCGGCGAAGTCGAGGACATGGATCACGGCGTCGCCGTTGCTGCTGTTGAGGAAGCCGTCCGGTCCCCACACCCAATGCGCGATCGGCGCATAGACCAGCGTCGCCCACAGCCCGATGAACCACAGCATCGCCGAGAATTTCATTCTTTCGGCAAACGCGCCCGCGATCAGCGCCGGCGTGATGATCGCGAAGGTCATCTGGAAACAGGCGTAGACGGATTCGGGAATCGTCGGCGCCAAGGAATTGGGCGTGCCGATGTTGGTGGAAATATCGCTCAACATGCCTTGGAAAAAGGCGCGGCTGAAACCGCCAAGGAACGGCGTGCCGCCGGTAAAGGCGGTGCTGTAATTGATAATGACGTAGAGCACCGTGACGAGGCAGGTGATGGCGAAGCTGGTCATCACCGTGTCGCCGACATTCTTCTTCCTGACCATGCCGCCATAGAACAGGCCGAGGCCCGGCACCGTCATCATCAGCACCAGCGCCATCGAGGTCAGCATCCAGGCGGTGTCGCCGGAATTCGGCGTGCATTTCTGCATGACCGCGAGCTTCGGATCGGAATTGGCGGCGCAGGCAAGCGGACCGG